>MEUM01000158.1:445-4197 GCA_001771735.1 Caldifarciminota bacterium RBG_13_43_14
AATCGTGAAATATATTTTTTGCCGGTGTTGAATCCGGATGGTTACCGCTATAATTCTGATTCCGGAGGTTCGACTGCAGATTGGCGTAAGAACCGACGCATTATCCAAGCGCCCTATATCGGCGTAGATCTAAATCGGAACTACGGTTACAAATGGGGTTATGATGATATAGGTTCCAGTGGTAATCCCTCAAGCATAAGTTATCGAGGTCCATCGCGCTTTTCAGAAGTGGAAACCCAAGTTGCGCGTGATTTCTATCTCGCCAGAAAAATACGCACGCAGATCGACTATCACTCATACGGTTCATATAATTTATGTGTTTGGGGTTACAGCTCTAACGCTGAACCAATACCAGATTCGGCAATGGTCTGGGAAATACTTGATTCCATGCGGGTAAAGAATGGTTATCCAGCAAATCGAACCGGCCCTATCGCCCGAGTTCTATATAGAGCTAATGGCACAAGTGTTGAATGGGAAACAAAAGACACCTTGCATAACGGAGTATCCAAATTCTCAACGTTGGCTTTATCGATCGAAACCAATCAAACCGATTTCTGGGACGGTGTATCGAACTGGACCACGATACAGAATAACGTGAATCAATGCCGACCGGTCAATATATATTTCTCAAAAATTGCTGGAGTATATTTTGATAATCTTCAGGCTATTATTGCAGACACGGCGCTTGGTAATCAAACCGGTCAGCTGGATCCCAATGAAACATCTCATGTCTGGTTTCGGATCCGCAATCGAGCCGTGCATCCGCTGGATTCGGCTTATAATATCACCGCTCAATTAGCAGCCCTTGATACTCAGATCACGGTCATTGATAATTCGGCCTTATTCCCGGTGATCCGCCGCAATTCAATCGGCAATAACAGCGCTGATCGTTTTACTATTTACTGCAGTCCCAATGCCACCCCGGGCACTCAGAAGAATATGCGCTTATCGCTGACCTTCAAAGACGATACCTGCACGATATCGCAGAACCTGTATTTCAGCATCACCGTCGGCAATAATCCGGTTGGCATACAGGAGATCACAAGCTATAAAAAATCATCGGGTCAAGTGCAGATCTCGAATATCACTTCTTCAAGATCGGTGAACTTTCACTTCAATTCTAAACCTGATGCAAACACATCATTATATATTTATGATATCACCGGCTCGCTAATACGCTCCTTCGAACGGATCACCGACGACATTACCTGGACCGGAACTGATCATTATGGCATGCAAATTCCAGCTGGTATTTACTTCTTTGTTTATCAGGACCTAGACAATAAAGAACAAGGAAAATTTTTATTGCTTCAGTAGCACGATCGGTTTGACTATCGAATTGGCGTCATTAACGAAACGGCAGAAATAGACGCCATTCTCGACCGGGCGATTTACGTCATCAGTCCCGTCCCACTGAATATTATATGACCCAGGGATTTGCCGGGTATGAACCAGTTGTTTTACCTGTCGTCCCAGCGCGTCATATATTTCAAGGGTAATATCGGAAGCAGTAGTTACAGTATAAGAAATTGCCGTTACATCGGTAAAAGGATTAGGTATACTCTGTAATAAAATATTTGTTTGATCATACGGTAAAGTATTTTCTTCTATGCCGGTACTGGTAACAATTGTCAACCTCACGTGATTACCGGTGTTCTGTTGCGTTCCACTCGAAGCATTATCATCCCATGCATATAACCGGCGTGGAACCGACTCACTGGTCCTCCACAAAGCGATATTAGTACCCGCGTCACCGTTCCATTTTATCTCAACCAACAAGTTATCAGTATTGTTGTAGGAGAAATAAACATCCCAATCCATCCATGTATTTTGAGGTCCACCAACCAATAAAGTGTCTTTAGCCATTACTTCAACCGGTGTGTTACCACTGTAATTATTATCAAAAGTCGTTGCCAGTTGAGTAACTGACGTATGGCAGAAATATACTTTGACATTGTAGTAATTACTGGTGACATTTCCTGAAGATGAAGGCATAAAGGCGAATTTGATAATATCGCCCGTGGTATTTATCTCACTCTGCAAAAACAGCACTTGAAAGCGGCAGGCATTGTAAGATGCGCCCCAGAACGGAATAACATTGCTTGCCGCCGGTGCCCCGATTATTACCTCAACTGTATCCCGACCCGAATGTAATTCATAATTGGGCAATGGTACATCGATGTTCACATCACCCTCCACTGACCAGGCAATGTTCATAAACATCAACCCAATGACAACTAATGTCCTGATTTGCATAGTCTCTCCTTTGTTATAAATTAATACTAACAATCATTTTAAAAATGTCAAGAGTCAATTTGCTCATTTTCCGCAATATAGCAGACCAAGGTCTGCCACTACATTTTTTTGATTACATCTTTCGATTTTAATTTCCACTCCTTGTATTGAAAATGTTATAAAAATCACTATACTATATGTAAGATGAATTACACGCGCATTACATCGGAAATAATCGATAAATTACAGACGATCGTAAGTCCTGATCGAATAATAACCGATCCCGAAGCGCTTGATAACTATGCCCATGATGAGACACCTTTATATCATTCTATGCCGGAACTCGTGGTTAAACCCATATCCACGATCGAAGTATCTAAAATAATGCACCTGGCAAATGATCTGGTAATTCCAGTAACTCCAAGAGGTGGTGGCACCAGCCTTTCAGCCGGTACCGTACCCGCACACGGAGGGATTGTTCTCTCGCTCGAGCTTATGAACCGAATTAAAGAGATCGATACCGAGAATTTGATGGCGGTAGTTGAACCCGGCATAATCACCGAAACCCTGGGCAAAGAACTTGCTAAACATGGTTTGTTCTTTCCTCCGGACCCGGTGAGCCTTGACTCCTGCATGATCGGCGGGAATATCGCCGAATGCGCGGGTGGACCGAGGGCAATGAAATACGGCGTTACAAAAAATTATGTGCTTGGTATAGAATGCGTATTGCCTGACGGAACTATTCAACGCTATGGCGGGAAACTTCTGAAAAATGTTACCGGCTATGATCTCATCGGTCTGATAACCGGGTCAGAAGGCACCCTGGCGATAATTACCGAAGCAACGATCGAGGTTCTATCATTACCTAAGTTTGTTATCGATCTCTCAATACCTTTTGTGTGCATTGAAGATGCAGTCGCCTTTTCTACCGATATATTGCAATCCGGTATTATGCCTACGGCAATTGAATTCATGGATGGAGATATTTACCGGCTAACTGGCAGGATTTTGAAGCGAAAATTGCCCAATGCCGAGGCTAATGCACATCTTATTGTTGAAATCGATGGCAGTGAGAAAAATTTTCTTTCTCAGCAATATGATCAAATCGGCGATATTGCTTTAAAACATGGCGCCCTTGATGTTTTTGTTGCCGAAAGCGAAAAAGACCGGGAGAGAATTTGGCAGCCGCGCAAGAATGCCGGTGAAGCTCTAAAAACCTATACAAAACCTCTATGTCGTGAAGACCTGGTTGTGCCCAAGAATCAGATACCAATATTGATCAGCCGATTGAAGTCCATGATTACACATTACAATGCGGCTTTGTTCACTTTTGGGCATCTCGGCGATGGTAATATTCATGCTGATGCCGGGATTATCGACGGTCATATAGACCCTTCCTCGGTAAATGTCAAAGAACTGCGGCGTAAAATCTACGAAATTACGATACATCTTGGCGGTATGATCACGGCTGAGCATGGCGTTGGATTATCAAAAATTGACTATCTCAATATGGCTCT
>MEUM01000158.1:4263-6302 GCA_001771735.1 Caldifarciminota bacterium RBG_13_43_14
TCCAGGTAAAATATTTCCCGAAAAAATTTGATTATGTTCGTTTGTCTTTGCGAGCCCGAAGGGCGCGGCAATCTATTAGGTTTTTCACTTTTCACAGATTGCTTCTACGCCTAAGACGAATCGCAATGACCGACTTTGGGTACAATCGCAATGATTCATCCAGCTCTCCTACTACCCTATTGACATTCACTGTTTTTTGGCTTAAATATGCACATATAACTGAGTGATCAAAAGAAATATTATCTGACGAAGGGGGTACTCAGATCGATAAACCCAAAAACTTGGCATATATCAAATATATAGACAGGAATAAAGCCAGAGTTCGGGTAAAAAAAATGGTTTTTTTTATTTTATTGATCAGTGAGTTGATGCACCCGAAAGGAGGATGTGAATGGCGAAGCCATTAGTTGCATTTTATTGGTGCGCCTCTTGCGGTGGTTGTGAAGAAGCAGTAGTTGACCTGGCTGAAGACATTTTAAAAGTAGTTGATGCGGTCGAATTCCGGCTCTGGCCAGTAGCCATGGATTTCAAATATAAAGATGTTGAGGTTATGCCTGATAAATCGATCGCGGTAAGTTTCATTAATGGAGCAATACGAAATTCAGAACAGGAGCATATTGCTAAACTTCTGCGCCAAAAATCACAGCTTATTGTTGCCTTTGGTGCTTGCGCCCATCTCGGTGGCATACCAGGTCTGGCCAATATCGCAAATCGTAAAGAAATCTTTGAAACTGCTTATAAAAACACTCCGTCAACCGTTAATCCGAACAGCGTCTATCCCAAAACAGTGACCGAAACACCGTTCGGTAAATTGACTTTGCCGGAATTCTACGATACGGTAAAGACCCTCGATCAAACGATTGATGTTGATTATTATTTACCTGGTTGCGCGCCTCCGCCAAATCTTATCATTGATGCGGTAATGGCGATACTATCTGGCAACCTGCCGGCAAAAGGGTCTGTGCTTACAGTAGATAAAGCATTATGTGATACCTGTGTTCGTAATAAAAGCAAACCCGATAAACTGGTGATCAAGGATATCAAACGCATATCACATGTGATCGCTGATCCGGAAAAATGCTTTTTGGCTGAAGGGATAATTTGCCTGGGACCGGCGACCAGGGGTGGTTGCGGCGAGCGTTGTATCAACGCCAATATGCCCTGTCGCGGGTGTTTCGGACCAACCAAAGAAGTCAAAGACATGGGGGCGAAATTCCTATCCAGTTTAGCGTCGATAATCGACGTTAGCGATGAAAAGGAAATGGAAAAAATGGCGGAATCGATACTTGATCCGATCGGTCTATTCTACATGTATACGCTGCCAAGTTCAATATTAAAACGGAAACAGGGAGTTTAGTATGTATAAAGAAATAACAATTGATCCAATAACCAGATTAGAAGGACATGGAAAGATCGATATTTTTCTTGATGATAAAGGTGATGTCGCCCATGCATGTCTACAAGTCCCTGAATTAAGAGGATACGAGCGATTCGCGATCGGCCGCTTAGCTGAAGAAATGCCCCGTATCACTGAGACTATTTGTGGTGTCTGCCCCACTGCCCATCACATGTGTTCGACCAAAGCGCTTGATGACTTGTACGGTGTTCAACCGCCGCCCGCGGCAAGAAAGATCCGCGAATTAATTTATAATGCATTTATGTTCGAAGATCATAATCTTCACTTCTACTTCCTGGGTGGGCCGGATTTCATTGTTGGTCCAGATGCTCCAGCTGCTCAACGCAATATAGTCGGCGTTATCGGTAAGGTCGGTCTTGAGATCGCGGGTAAGGTTATCGCCATTCGCCGCCGTGCCCGAAATATAATCCAGACATTAGGCGGCAGGGTTGTTCATCCGGTCAACGGTTTACCCGGCGGCGTTTCTAAGGGTGTAACCGCTGAAATGCTTGCCGAGTTCAAGGAAACAGCCAAAGATGCGGTCGAATTCGCCAAGTTCACTTTACAGGCTTTTGACGATATCGTACTCAAAAACAAAACATATGTTGACCTGATCGTTGGGGATGTTTACAAGCATAAAACA
>MEUM01000158.1:6351-12438 GCA_001771735.1 Caldifarciminota bacterium RBG_13_43_14
GATTGATACGCGTGGTCGATCCTGAAGGTAAGGAATTTGCTAAATTTAAGGCCCGCGACTATCTCAATCATATTGCGGAAGGTGTTGAATCCTGGACTTATATAAAATTCCCTTATCTCAAAAATGTTGGCTGGAAAGGTTTTGTCGATGGCAAGGACAGCGGGGTTTACCGGGTCGCACCATTGGGACGATTGAATGCGGCGGACGGTATGGCAACACCGCTTGCCCAGGAGCATTATGAACGCTATTTAGCGACATTGGGCGGCAAACCAGTGCATAATACGCTGGCAACACATTGGGCGCGCCTTATCGAAGCCCTACAGGCAGCGGAGCGAATGGTCGAGTTGACCAATGATCCCGAGATCCTGGATCCGAATATACGTAACATGAATTTCCAGACACCCAAGATCGGTATTGGTGTTATCGAAGCACCGCGCGGAACTTTGTATCATCATTATGAAACCGATGAAAATGGCGTGCTTACCAAGGCCAATTTGATCGTCGCAACGGTCAACAATTCGGCCGCGATCAACATGTCGATCGAGAAAGCAGCCCGCGGGTTGATCAAAGGCGGCAAGGTAAGTGACGGCCTACTTAACATGGTTGAAATGGCATTCCGGGCTTATGATCCATGTCTGGCCTGTGCCACGCACACGATCGACGGCCGAACTCCGCTCGAGATCAATATATTCGACTGCGAAAATAAGATTGTGAGACAAATAATTAATAAATAAGCACTACTTTTATTTTTTGGGGACGGTGCTTGACATTTTGACAATGATATTTGAAACCACAATCATAGGTAATAAAACGAAAAGTTGCTTCCCTGGGTTTGTCAAAATGTCAAGCACCGTCCCCATAATTAACTAAGTAATTATGAAAACCATTATTTTCGGCATCGGCAATCCTTACCGCTGCGATGATAATGCCGGGCTTGAAGTGATCAAAGAATTACAGCTTAAAATTCATAATCCAGAAATTATTATTAAATCCGGAAGTGTTGACGGTTTAACCCTGCTGGATGAGATACATGACTATCCAAAAGCTATAATTATCGATTCAATTAAATCCAAAAATGGTGAGCCTGGCGAGATCAAACGTATTGAAATCATTCCCGGCAAAAAAATACCGGCAACATCATTATCGCATGGCATTGATTTTATAAAGGCCCTGCAGATCGGTCGGGATATGGGCTATAAATTACCGAAGAAAATTATGATTTTCGCGATCGAGATTACGGACAATATCTCGTTTAATGAAGAGTGCACTGAACCGGTCAAAAATGCAATCCCGAATGCAGTAAAATTTGTTCTTAACGAGATCAAACAATGATACGAGGTTTAATCGAAAGTTCACTCATTGACTGGGATGGGAAGATCAGTATGGTGATTTTTTTTGACAAATGTAATTTCCGATGTTCTTTTTGCCATAACTGGAAATTGATCAGTCAGTCCGAAAATTTTCCGGTGATCGAATGGGCTAGAATACATTCGATACTGCAAGAGAAAAGAAAATGGATAGATGGCGTTGTTTTAACCGGCGGTGAACCCCTTGTTAATTTTCAAGAAACAGCCGAATTGTGCAGCAAAATTAAACCCGAAGGTTTTTTGATCAAGCTTGATACAAATGGTACATTTCCAGAATCTCTGCGGGCGCTGATCGATCAAAAATTGATCGACTATGTAGCAATGGACATCAAAGCCCCGCTTGATGATAGATATAACACTGCTACCCGGGTAAAAGCGGATATTGCATCAATAAAATCCTCGATACAATTGATCATGCACAGCTATATACAATATGAATTCCGCACTACCTGCGTACCGGATATTATCGATGAAAATGCGATCCATGCTATTGGTAATACGATAAAAGGTGCTCAGAAATGGGCATTGCAGGGATATAGACCTGAAAATGCCTGGGCTGAGGAATTCCGCCAGCCTCTACTAACCGGATATCATCAAAATGTCAAGAAATTGCACTCGATCGCAAAAAAATATGTTGAAAATTCGATATTAAGAGGCGTTACCGCTTCTTAATAATACTTGATTTCTTTGATTAATATGCTATACTTATAAATGAAAGGCAATAAAGCTCTGTTTAATCAAAAAAGGTTTGAGTGGTTAGTACAAGAAAGAAATTCATACCTGAATAAATTGTCAATTAAAAAAAGCGTCGAAATTATGGAAGGGATTATGGATTTTGCCGACGAATTGAGAGCTAATTTTTTACCCGATAGTCCCCTGTGCATAAAATTTGGATTAAATCATAAACATGGCAATAAGATTAGCCGAAGTATTTGCAAAAGTAATTAACCTCTTAAAAAAATATAAAATCCCATATCTAGTTATTGGCGGTATTGCCGCCGGCGTATTGGGTGAGCCGAGAACAACCGGGGATATTGATATTGATATTAAAATTAATAAGAAACAGATTGAAATTTTCCTCAAATATACAGAAAAGGAAGGTTTCACTTTTAACAAAATAAAAGTTATGCAGAAAATCAAAGAAACTGGAACGTTTAATATATGGTTTACAGATTATCATATAGACTTTCTTATTTGCTCAACAAAATTTGAGGAAAATGCATTAAAGAGAGGTGGCAAAATAAAAATATTTGGTGTTAGAGCTCAATTTCCATCTCCCGAAGATTTGATTCTATTCAAAGTAATTCCTTCAAGACCGATTGACAAGATTGATATCGACAATATTGCAAAAAGATTTCAGGGTAAATTGGATGAAAAATATTTGTTACATTGGGCAATGAAATTATCTGACGACGCAGAAGATACAAGAATATATAGAGATGTAAAAAAATTACTGAAGGAGGAGGTTTAAGCATGGCAGTAGCTCCGGAAAAACAATTGGAAATGATAAAATCAAATGTGGCCGAGATCATCTCGGAAGAAGAACTATTAAAAAAATTACAGAAAAAGAAAAAACTTCGTATTAAACTTGGTATCGACCCGTCTGGCCCCGAGATACATCTCGGTTTCAGTGTTGTGCTCAGAAAACTACGTCAATTCCAGGATCTGGGGCATATCGCGGTCATGGTGGTCGGCGATTTCACCGGAATGATCGGTGATCCCAGCGGTGTATCAAAAACCAGGCCCAAGCTTACCCGGACGCAGATAAAAAAGAACATGGAAAAATATAAAGAACAGATATTCCGCATACTCGACCCCCAGAAAACTGAATTCACATTTAATGGCAAATGGCTGGGCGCTTTGACCATGTATGATTTTATCGATCTGGCCGCAAGATACACGGTCGCCCGCATACTGGAACGCGATGATTTCTCCCAGCGCCTGAAAGAAGGTCAACCGGTTTATATGCATGAAATCATGTATCCGCTTTGCCAGGGCTATGATTCGGTGGCGATCAAGGCCGATGTCGAATTGGGCGGAACTGATCAAAAATTCAATTTGTTGGTCGGCCGGGAATTAATGCGGGAATTCAATTTGGAACCCCAATGCGTCATCATGCTGCCAATACTTGAAGGTCTTGACGGTGTGCGTAAAATGAGCAAAAGCTTTGGAAATTTTGTCGGTATCACCGAGTCACCCAAAGAAATGTTCGGCAAGCTCATGTCGATCCCGGATGAATTGATCATCAAATATTTCGAGCTTGCCACCGACGCATTTCCACATAAAATCGATGAATACCGGCAATTGTTAAAAGACCAGAAAGTCAATCCCCGCAATATAAAATTCGAACTCGCTCAAACCATCGTGCGTATGTATCATTCAGCACAAGCCGCGCAAAAAACCGGAGAAGAATTCGAAAAAGTCTTTTCGAAAAAAGAAACGCCCGATGAGATCAAAGCGTTTTCAATAAGCAGGAAAGAGATCGGGATAGTAGATCTGCTGGTCGATTCCGGCCTGATGGCGTCAAGGGCTGAAGCGAAAAGAAAGATCCGTGAAGGTGCTATCGATATTGACGGTTCAAAGATCAAAGATCTCGATCACAAGGTGAAATTAAGCAAACCAGTTGTGATCAAAGCCGGCAAGCATAAATTCTTGAAAATTATCGGCAAGTAACTTGGTGTCACTCTGAATTTATTTCAGAGTCTCATTTATAGATTCCAAAACTAGTTCGGAATGACAATCTCCATGTATAATTTCACTGCACTATTTTATGATTACTGATTGGCATCTTCTATTATTTCCTGTCTCCAACATAATAAAATAAGTCCCGGAACTCAGATAATCTACACTAAAAGCAACATCATGTTTGCCTGCCGCAAAATAGCCATGCGCAACCATCTTTACTGCCTGCCCCAGAACATTGTATAATTTTATCTTGATATGCTCAGAAGTCGGCACACTAAAAATAATATGACCTTGCGTAGTTACCGGATTAGGCAAAACCATGAAATTGTTCTCAGTTCTCTCTTCTGATCGACCCTCACCGACGCTTGTGTAACGATAATAATTCATATCATAATATAACTGTGCCCATTTATCGACCAGAACAATCGCTGTATCCGGTTTTTGATAAATCCCCCGCCAATTAGCGAACATTATTGCGAAAACCAGCATTATACTTGAGTCCGGTTTAATGCTAAAAGGTCCGCTTGCCAGCAAACAACGCATATCATCCGGCTCAGGCGGCATTGTGTCAAACGGGCAATACTCACCGGTCTTGAAATTATATCCGGCAAGCGTCATATATCTTTCATTATCCTTATTAGGATCCAGGTTCAAGGTGAATAATTTCATTGCGGTCAATCCAATTTGAGGATTCTCGGATGCATCACGCCAGTCCGGTACATGATCCCGGTCCACATCCCACATTGATTGAGAAAGATTATTAACATAATATGAGCTATCGCGCTCATATTGATCAGGAATACCATCATTATCTTTATCCATCCCCGGGGAAAGATCAAAATCAGTTTGCAAAAGGTCAAATCCAACTACACAAGAATCCCAGGACGTATAAATGTCATGGTATTGATAAACGAAATTATCAACATGTATTGATTCGCTGTTAATTACATACCAATCATTTAATATTACTTTCGAGTAATCAAAAGATATGCCCCGATCCAGATAAGTACCTATATAACAACTATTTATCTTATGCTCAGTCACATTCTTGATTTCATAATCAAAGAAAACTATATCTTCTAAATTTGGTAAATCCCAGACATATACTGTCTGATAGACTTCGATCCCGATCGGACGACCATCCCCTGGCATATGTACAGTTGAGTCGCAATCATTGAAGGCACACCATGAATCCTGATGAGAAACATTTAGTGTAGGTGCCATAGGAAAACTTGTTATTGGCGCGGGCCAATTGTCTGGATACACATAAATAATCGCATCCGGATGCGTGGGCGGCAAATTTTCCAATCCAGGTACAAATTCGGTTTCTCCTCCATGCGGACCATAACCGATCGTGACCAGGGTATCGCCAGTCAAGAAATCAATAGTCCCGAACCATATCCCGGCGCCAAAAATATAGGAATGTCCTGAGCCTTTTGGCCAAAAACAACCTGGTCCTCCATTTGCGGCCCGCCCGAATGATCCGAAATTACTGACCAATATTTCAACATTATTCGTATCATGAACAACAATACATGCCGGACGTCCTGACTCGGTACATACTGCATTACTATTACTGGAAACTAAAATACTGACAAGAAACCACATAATCCAATATTTCATATTTCCTCCTTCGTGTATATTATAAAAATTATTGTGAAAATAACGTGAAAATTTTGTGAAAAATGCAATAATTGACTCATCCCCTGCTCCATGCTATAATGAGCTGTGAAAATAGAAGTTGCCATTCCCCATACTAAAAGCGACAGCTTCACTTATTCTGCACCAGATGGGCTCAATATCGGTGATCTGATCCAGGTGCCATTGCGTGATTCCTTACGTTATGGTATCGTCGTAAATACAGACTCCCGCAGTTCTATTCCCAGGTTGAGGAATATTGATGCAGTGATCACAAAAAATTTTTTGTCACCGGCTTTAGTAAAATTATATAAATGGATAGCCGATTATTATATTTCCAGTTTAGGCGAAGTGTTGACCCTTGCTTTGCCGTCCAAGATCTGGAAAAAACATCGGG
>MEUM01000159.1 GCA_001771735.1 Caldifarciminota bacterium RBG_13_43_14
CCGAGATCGATAGAATGCGGTTTATGATCTTTTTTATATTGACGGACTCATTGTAGGTTGGGATGATTATCAACCCTTTTATCATTATAGTATTATATTTATAGACTATATAAATGTCAACCAGTCGGTTTACTAATATATGAAACTTGGACACATCTTAACGATTGGAAATAATGTGTACACTGGAAAATTTGAAAAAGTCGGATAAATCAAACATAGTAAACATTAAATTAAACAGAAAGATGTGTCCAAGTTTCTGTAATATCTGTTGACAGTTTACCGTCATCTGCACTATAATAACAAATGCATTTTCTGTATTTGATGCTTTTCAGCGCCAGTTCGATCAGCGGATTCGTGACCGATGCAGCCAATGGAGAAAAACTCGGTTTCGCTAATATTTATTTTGAAGATCTTGATATCGGCAGCGCAGCTAATGAACTCGGTTATTATATAATACACTCGGTTCCGATCGGCTCGTATCGCATTGCCTGTTCTTATATCGGTTACGAAACAAAAATTGTACCGGTACAGGTCAAAGGAAATTCAAAACTTTTTATAAATTTCGAGCTGGAACCCACGCTCATGGAAGTCGAAGGTGTAAGCGTAAGTGCTGAAAGAATGCGCTTTGAAAAAGAGGTTGAAGTCAGCGTTGTGACCTTTACTCCGCGGGAAATAAAGGCAGTTCCAAGCCTGTTTGAAAGTGATCTTATTAAAACCCTGCAGTTAATGCCCGGAGTTGTCGCCATGCATGATCTCTCCAATAAAATGTATGTCCGGGGCGGCAGCCCGGATGAAAATCTGGTCCTGCTCGACGGTATTACGGTTTATAACCCTTCAACCCATCTCTTCGGTCTTTTCTCCACCTTCAACCCGGATGCGGTAAGCGATGTCGAATTACATGCCGGGGGTTTCCCGGCTGAATTCGGCGATCGCCTTTCCTCAACCTTGAACATAACGACCAAAGAAGGGAATTCCAAGAAATATTCCGGCGCGGCAAGTTTCGGTTTGATCACTTCCAAGCTGCTTATTGAAGGACCGATACCAAAAGGTTCTTTTTTGCTCTGTGGTCGCCGCACATATTTTGACGCGCTGGTCTGGGGGTATTCGCTGATCACCGGTGATTCGATCTCTCTGCCCTATTATTTCTGGGATGGTATCGCCAAGGTCAATTTCAACCCTTTTCCCAATGACCGTTTCACCCTGACTGCCCTGGGCGGTTCAGACGTGCTCGAATTTGAGGAATCTTTTGGCAACCGGCCTGAAGAAAAGATAAAACTGGAATGGGGTAATCGCGGTACCTCTTTGCGCTGGCGCCGGGTTCTTCATCCCAAGCTTTATGGTGAATTCATTGGCGCCTGGAGCAATTTCTTAACTCATCTATGGTATGAAGATTATCTGGATAGCACCAACAATATCCATTTTTATGAAGATATTACCGATTACACGATCAAAGGAGATTTTGATTATTATCCCAATGATGATCATTCCATCGCTTATGGCCTGGACTATAAATATCTCCAGTTCAATTATAATCTCGATGCGACTGAAATGAGGCTTATTGACCGTGAAGAAAACGCCCATTTGACCAGCGCTTATTTCCAGGACCAATGGTCGATCTATCCACCGATTTTATCAGTTCAATACGGCATTCGAAGCATTTATTTTAATCTCGGCAAAAAATTATGCCTTGACCCGCGTATCGGTATTAAAGCCCGCGTCGCGACCAATACGGCATTGAATCTTGCCTGGGGCAAGTACAGTCAGTTCCTGATCACACTAAACAACCAGGAATCGTATTTCTCGATATTCGATTTCTGGCGTCCGGTCGTTGCGGATAATGATATTCCGACTGCTTATCATATTATTGCCGGAGTCGAACATTGGTTCGGAGAAAAATCAAGGTTGACGATCGAACCCTATTATAAGAAATACTTTAATCTTTTGATACCGGATCAAACCAATATGTTTTTCAGCCAGCCGGTAGAAAATCTTCAAACCGCGACTGGTTATGCAACCGGAGTTGATTTTTTCTTTCGTAAGGATTTTGAGGATCTTTTTGGCTGGATAAGCTATTCGCTCGCTTTCACCCGCAGGGAAATAGGTCAAACCTGGTATTCACCGCGTTATGACCGCCGGCACAATTTAAACATTGTAATCGGTTATAAAATACCACGATTCATACCGGTATTAAAGCACAGCACTTTGAACCTGCGCTGGTATTTTGCCACCGGCCTGCCCTATGCTGAAGACCTGGCGCGTTACCGCAGATGGTATTATTATCCATATTCTGAATATGATGAAATGTATTGGTATGAGTGGTATAATATTAAGGGACCGCGTGACGGCCACCGGCTGCCGCTCAATCATCGCCTTGATCTGCATCTGGAAAACAATTTCAGGATATTCAAACTCAATGGAAGCTGGTATATTGATGTGATAAATGTATATGACAATAAGAATATACTTTTTTATACTTATGAGCCTGGTGAAGATCCGCCCGAGAAAAAAGGCTATACGCTTTTGCCGATCCCCGTGCCAAGCTTTGGCTTTGAAATAAGGTTTTAGCTATGAAGAAATTCAACGCCGCCATGTCACTTTTAATTTTGATTTTCTGTTCATTCCATTGTGACAGCATAACCGATACAGAATATGACAATCAATTCAACATTTGCGGAGTATTGAGAGCAGATGCATATTCTATACTTATGGTACAAGAAGTCCGGGTCGATCAGACCTATAAAATGGACGAACGATCTGAACCCTGGGTTGATGATGCATTTGTCTTGCTGTCATATCGAACACAACTGGATACATTATATTATTATGATGGTGGTCTTTATCATGACTATTGTGACTTTGAACCACTTGATACGGTCTCGATCATGGCGATCAAAGACGGTCTTGACACATTATTTGGTTCAACGATCATCCCTGGACCAATATCAATTATTCATCCCAATCCTCATAACACAGTTAGTTTTAGCGACAGTATTATTCTTAAAATATGCGATAATGGCGCTATGTATTATGGATATGGTGAAAAAATCGAAGGCTGGGACCGTCTTGAAGCCTATTATCTGCCCGAAGAGAACGATACCTTGATCATAATCCCGCTTCAAGGATTCGGCGATTATTTAGGTGTTGGCTACTATCATTTTCAATTCGTTGTTTTTGACAGTAATTATTATAATTATTTTATTGATAATGACAGCATTGTATCTGCCGGCGTTACCGGCGGCATCGGGCTGTTCGGTTCATCATATATGACCGAAATATATTTTGAACTGGTGGAATAATAGTCGAGCTTGCCCCGTTAGAGTTTGTTCATAAACTCCACAAAATAGAGAACCCAAGCAACCAGTTCTTCTTATTGCTCTAACGGGGCTTGCTCGGCAAAAAGTTATTTAACCTTCAATTTGTCATTGCGAGGAGCGAAGCGACGACGCAATCTCATAGATCGCCGCGTCCTTCGGTGAACTCAGGACTCGCGATGACGAAGCCTCGTATCCTTCTATTGACTTATACGCTTAATAGATTATATTACCCAATGCACGTTTATATCGAAAATATCGCGGATTATGACGGCAAAAAAGTCTTGATCAAAGGGTGGCTGCATAATAAACGATCATCTGGCAAAGTTAGGTTTTTATTGATACGCGACGGAACCGGTATTGTCCAATCGGTTATTGCCAAGGATGAAGCTGATGAAAAGATCTTCGAGATCGCGGATAAAATAACTCAGGAATCATCATTGATAATTACCGGCATGGTTCGCAAAGATGACCGGGCACCGGGCGGATATGAAATCATCGCTGATTCGATTGAGGTACTGCAAATGGCGATCGATTATCCGATCTCACCTAAAGAGCATTCAATCGACTATTTATTGCCTTTACGTCATCTCTGGCTGCGTTCCCGAAAGCAGAATGCGATCATGCGCATAAGACATCATATAATCAAAGCTTTACGTGATTTTTTTGATGATCAGGGATTTATTTGCGCCGACACGCCGATACTCACACCGGCTGCCTGCGAAGGCACGACCACGCTTTTCAAGGTCGATTATTATGATCAGGAAGCTTATCTTAGCCAAAGCGGACAGCTTTACAATGAAGCCGCCGCCGCGGCGCTGGGTAAGGTATATTGTTTCGGACCGACTTTCCGTGCAGAAAAATCCAAGACCAGAAAACATCTTACCGAATTCTGGATGCTTGAACCCGAAGTCGCTTTTATTGAACTGGATGGTATTATAGACCTGGCCGAGGACATGATCATATATATGATCGAAAAAGTGCTTAGCAAAAGTAAAACTGAATTAAATACCCTAAAACGTGATCCAAGTAAGCTCGAAAGCATTAAAAAACCATTTCCCCGCATCAGTTATAAAGAAGCGGTTGAGATCATAAAGAAAAAAGAACCTGATTTTAAATATGGTGATGATTTTGGCGCACCTCATGAAGCGGTTATTGGCGAGCATTTTGACCAACCGGTTTTTATTCACCATTTTCCGGCCGCGATCAAGGCTTTTTATATGAAACGCGATCCCAATGACGAATCACTGGCTTTAGGCGTTGATATGATCGGCCCGGAAGGTTATGGCGAACTGATCGGCGGCGGCCAGCGCGAAGACGATCATGATATTTTATTGAAGAGAATAAAGGAATACAAATTACCAGAAGAGGCGTTTCAATGGTTTCTGGATTTGCGTAAATTCGGCACCTGCCCGCATGGCGGTTTTGGGCTGGGACTAGAACGTACTATCGCCTGGATTTGCGGTATCAAGCATGTCCGGGAAACCATTCCATTCCCGCGCATGCTGGACAAAATATACCCATAGAAAAAAGACACTACTCACTACTCACTATTCACTAAACACTAATAAAACAATAAATAATAGAAAGTTCACATTTGCGGACTGTCCTGGAATGTGAACTTTTGCCTGATTTGCGACAATATTAAGATAATTGCATTTTACCCATTGACAAACTAAAAATTTTAATTATAATGCTGTATGAATATTAAAATTTTTAATTGTCCTTCATGTGATGGAAAAATGGTGATTAGTGAGCTGAAATGCCCAAAATGCGATCTGCGCGTAAAAAAAGACTTTGAACCATGCGAATTTTGTCAGCTTTCTGATGAAAGCTTCGAATTTCTTAAGGTTTTCTTACGAACTCAGGGCAAAATAACCGAAATGGAAAAAGTGTTGGGAATATCCTACCCTACTATAAAAGCCAAGATCGAAAGCTTATTAAAAGAATTGAAACTAACGCCTTTTGAAACACTGGATAATACAAACCCGATCGATGCACTCGCTCAGGGCAAGCTATCAGTTGATGAGGTTGTAGTAATATTAAAGCAAAGGAGGAAAAAATGAGACTATTTTTTTATCGCATACTTGGAAGCATTTTGTTGATAATTATCGGCTTATTGATCTGGCTGTCAAATATGGATGTTATACACATTGACTGGAAACGCGATTGGCCTTTGATACTGATCGTTATTGGGCTGATTGAATTAATAAAACATTTTATTAAAAGAAAATAAAGGAGGATTAATGTCTGAAGAAAAAATCAAAATTTTGAAAATGGTTGCCGAAGGTAAATTAACACCCGAAGAAGCAGAACGGCTGTTAAGCGCATTATCTGAGTCACAGGAAAAGAAAAGATTTTTCCGGGTGCGGGTTTTCACCCAGAAGAACCATGAAAATCCAAAGGTAAAGGTTGATATACCGATAAGCGTTTTGAAATTAGCATCAAAAATGAGCTCGGCGTTTAGAGGAATTGTCCCGGAAGGATTCAAAGTCAATATTCATGGTAAAGAAATATATTTGGATGAACTGACCCCGGAGATAATCGATAAAATATTAAGCGAGATCAGTGAAGAAGAAGGCAAATTCATGATCGCCCAGGTATCGGATGAAGAAAACGGGGAATTTGTGGAGGTTTACATTGAATGAACGATTAAAGATACTAAAATTACTTGAAGAAGGCAAGATCAATGCTGACGAGGCTTCTCGACTGCTTGAAGCGCTGTCCCATTCCGAATCAGGCCATAAAAAACATCATCGAATGTGGGCTGCCTTTGAGCATATTCCCGAGAGTATCGCGACAATGATCAATGGATCATTACAACACATGTCCTCCCCTGAGGAATTACGGTTTAGTGGAAAGAGTCAGCTTGAGATCAAAGCAATCAGCGGTGATTTGATAATTCAGGGAACAGAACAAAATGAAATATTAGTTAGAAAAGACGGCTTTGGACACGTTAAAGAAAAAGATGATAAAATCGAAATCAAAGCAATCAGCGGCGATATTAATGCCCAAATACCTAAACAGACCAAAATATTGATAAAAGGTGTATCCGGAGCAATCACAATATCGGATATGGAAAATGAGATTCTCTTGAAAACCGTCTCGGGTAATGTCATTGGCAAGAACTTAAGAGGTTCGTTCACCGGGGATATGATAGCCGGTGATCTTGTACTTGATTTTATCGAAGTCAAAGATCTTAATATTCGATCTCGAAGTGGAGATGTTATGCTTCATCTTGATGATCAGATCGATGCCCATATCAGCATCGAGACCGAAGAAGGCGAGATATTCTGTGATCTACCATTACAGAATGAAGAAAAAAATGACTTCACTTTAAAAGGAGATCTGAAAACCGGTAAAGGAAATATAGAAATCAAATGCGATCTCGGTGATACTCATTTGAAGCGCCGCGAATCGAAAGTAACAAATTAGGAGGTAAAATGGGTTGCGGTATTTGGACGGCCATATTATTGATGGTTGTCGGAGGTTGGATCTGGGCTTCGAATCACGGCATCACGCTGTTCTATTTTTATCGTGATTGGCCGGTATTATTGGTCCTGCTTGGATTATGGGCATTGATCAAAATTGCTCAGCGTCGACGTATGAAAAGGAAACTGCGAGATCGAGAACAGGGAACCATGAAATAACCGCAGCGCCTGCCGGTTCCATCGGTCATTACCCGACTCGCCCGGGTAATCCATATCTACTCTTCGAGCGTAGTCGAGAAGTACCTTTAGTCCAAGAAAAACCAAGCACTAATACCAGCATTGCATATCAGAAGTTCTCGATCCCAGACAGGGCGGAAACGGGAACGAACAGGACTATAATTGGTGCGAAGAGTCATCTGGCAGGGGGCATAAAGAAACACTACATAATCGACTACCGCGAGGAAACATATCTTAGACCTCATTTTATATGAAACTTGGACACATCTTAACGATTAGAAATAATGTGTACACTGGGAAATTTGAAAAAGTCGGATAAATCCCGTTAGAAATACAATAAGTAAATTCTACGCGACATATATCTTATGATTTTGAACATTTCTAACGGGATAAATCCGACCGCTACAAAATATAACGAAAAATAAACGTCGCGGTTTGATTTACCCCGTTAAATGATAAAGCATTGACGAGAAGATAACAAAGCCAGCGAATTATGATACAATATTTAACGGGGTTTATCAAACATAGTAAATATTAAATATAACATTAAATTAAACAGAAAGATGTGTCCAAGTTTCTGATTTTATATCTTGACAATTACCTAATTACTATTATTATATATACGAGATATTGTTATATTTGATATCGGGAGGCGATATGAAGTCGCTTTTTATTATATTCACGCATGCTTGCGTTCTATTCGCTAATCCAATATGGGTAGAAATCATCAATGAATTCCAAACAGCACCGACAAGTCTTGAAAGAGTTGAATATCGTTTTTTCTCGAGCCCCAGCTCGGATACATTCTATTTTGACTCTATATCCTTGCTTAACACCTCGATCAAAACCCCTTCCGGCCCGGCCATCGTCGATACACAACTCTTTTTGCGCGGTACCGGCCACACGACTGTTAATGGCTCCGTTGTGTCAGGCCCCTTTGGATTGCCTGATAGTAATGGATTTATTGTAGTCAATATTGGCATAGGTTATCCAACTGATTCAGTTTCCTATCCCCCGATGGCACCAGCGCCCCCCTACAATCATTCGTCAGCTAAATATCATTGCTTTCTCTATAATTCAGCGGATAACGAATATTCGGTAGTGCCCGATTGGTATTTTGATCCAACTCCGACCTTTGGTGCCAGTAATGACGATTATCCAGGATGTAGGATATCAGGTTATGTGTATGACAACAACAATCAACCTCTGGCAAATGCAAAAGTCAAAGTAACCCCTTATTATTGGGGATTTTACACTGTGCTTATTCGAACCCCGCCTTATTATGTCACATGTTCTACGATGACTGAAATTGATGGCGCTTATACTATTGATAGCCTTCAACCATGGAACTATTATGTTATCGCGTCAATAAACGGCTATTTGACCGATACGATCAATGTCTATTCTCTAAAAGCGCTCAATCCATTAACCAACATAAACTTCAATCTGATTTTTGGGATTTCTGAAGATGAAACAGAAAAAAATATGAGCAGGAATTTGACCTTCCAGAATCCCACTAATGGCCTTTCGCTAATTGGTATCTACGGAGAGCAGACGGATATTAGGATTTATGATATAAGTGGGCGATTAGTTAAAGATCTCTCGCCATTGATTTCTAATACTCCATCAATTGTGACCTGGGACGGTACGGATCAAAGTAGCCGGGGACTACCAGCAGGAATGTATTTCATTCATACCAAGACCCATGGAAGCTCGATTATCAAGAAACTTATTCGAATAGAATAAAGGAATATTAAGAAAGACGATCGGGAACATCAAGCAGGAACGGGGTCGAATCCCTATAAGCCGCAGCGCGTAATCTACCTCTTGACATTTGCACATTTTTCAGTATAATGTACCAGAATTCGCTGGCGATAGCGAAATCTGGCTGCCTCAATAACAAACTAACATCCCATAACTCAATACTAAAATTGAGTATTGACAGGTATTCTGTTTTATATATAATTATAGTTTACTAAAATTTTGAATAATATAGTTAAGGAGGAATTATATGGCCAAGCAAAAGTTTGCGCGGACCAAGCCGCATGTTAATATTGGGACGATCGGGCATGTTGATCATGGTAAGACAGCATTGACCGCGGCGCTTACCCGGGCTTTGG
>MEUM01000160.1:0-12116 GCA_001771735.1 Caldifarciminota bacterium RBG_13_43_14
CGCTAAACAGACCAAGGTCTAACACTGCAAAATCTACGAAATCGAATGCTTTGGTTCTAATTCTTAATTGTATTTTATAGAAAGTAAAAAAGATTAAAGAAATCGCCTCTTGACAAGTATTTCAATTGTTACTATACTTAAACATGGAAAAGGGATCGATAAATATTAACGAGATTATTAAATGCTTAAGTCTCGTCGCGACCACAATACATGAAAATCCAAGGCAAGCCCTTAAGGATCTCCGGCGTATCGGCGCTGAGGTCGATAATAATATCCCTTACCGGGATGGTCACAGCATTCGGGTCACTGATTATTCAATCGCCATCGGCCAGGAACTGGGATTTAGTGACCAAGAACTGTTAACGCTTGAGGTTGCCGCCTTACTCCATGATTTTGGTAAAATCGGTATTGATGAACAAATACTGCTGCAGCCACGCAAACTGACCGATGCTGAAAAGGTCGAGATCAGTATGCATGTCATGCGCGGCTATTATATGCTTGCTGGTTTTAGTGAAATGATCGAAGCCCTGAAAGGCGTCCGAACCCATCATGAATGGTATGATGGTTCTGGTTACCCCGAAGGCCTGATCAAAAGCGAAATCCCTTTGATCGGTCGTATTATCGCGGTTACTGACGCTTATGACGCGATGACATCAGAAAGACCTTACCGGAAAGCATTTTCAAAGAAAATAGCGATCAATGAATTGAAACGCATGGCCAGTCATCAATTCGATCCGGCGATAGTTAAAATTTTTATTAAAGTACTCGAGAAAAAAGAATCGATAAAAAGAAGTAATTAAACGCTGATTGTCTTGAACAACTCTTCATCCGGTGCCAGCACATAGCCCGTAAAGGTCAGAACCGAATACCCTCCTACTTTTACTCTTAAGATCTGATCAAGCGTGCATTCTATATGCACATAAACCTTACCCCGACGTTGCTGCATATACCCCTGTTCAATAACAATACGGGAAAAACTACTGGGTTCGATCATACGATTGCGGATCAAATAGCAGCCCAGGCTGCCAGCCGAAGCACCGGAGATGGGGTCTTCATTAACTCCTACGACTGGTGCAAAATGACGCATAAAAGCATGGCTGCCTTGTTCAAAGGTCTCGGTGCAAAAAACAACAACTCCCTGCACACCGAAACGCGTGCACATACTATCCATTAAAGCAAAATTCGGGGATATTTTTTTCATATCATCAAGCTTTTTCAAAGGAACAATCAGATCATAGAATCCGCATGCGATCACATCAAAAGGCAACCCAGTTGCGGTAATATCATTGGCGGTTATTCCCAGGGTTTTAGCAACCACGTTCGGATTGACATCAACTTCCATATAATTCGGTTTGGCCAGCAATACCGTAACCCGGGTTACCTTCTCATTCTTTACCCTGATCTCGACCTGCTGAATACCCGCTTTAGTTCGCTGTTTTATCAAAGTTATCGGTTCGACCATTTTAACGACATTCTCACCGCTCAAGGCAAAATAGGTAGCGACGGCGGTATGACCCGAGAAATTGATCTCGCCGGATCCAGTGAAAAAACGTAAAAAAACATCAGCCTCGCTGGTATCTTCCTTCAGCACGAAAGCTGTGTCGGACAGGGGATTAAGATCATGGGATAAACGTCTCATAATATCGTCGGAAAGTCCATCAGCTCCGAGTATAATCCAGGCTGGATTGCCACCATAGGCGAAGCTGGTGAAGGCGCTAAGACGTTTTGCTTTTATCCACTTTGCCATTTACAAAATTCTATATACATTTATAGTACTGTCAAGTTATTTCATACAGACGATTACTATGATATAAGAAAGATTACGGCGATAAAACAAAATATCATTGAGAATTTTCAAGATCCTTAATTTTTACTTTAAGGTATTTACTGAGCAGTGAATTTGTTTCCCACTCAGCGGCCATTTCCAGTATCGTAATATCTTTAACGGCTTCATATATCAGGCAGCGACCGGCTGGATCTGTATTATTTAAATATTTTAGCAGATCATCATTTGCCTCCGGGATGCGGGCAAGGGCTATTATAAAAAAGTAATTTTCTGTGTTTTTATCGTTCATTCCAGCAACGATGCGCGTAATCGCGGGTTCGCCGAGATGCGTCAATCCCTTTACGCAAGCGTATCTTACCCCATAATGTTCGTCACCGAGACCATTGATCAAATGCTCCAGTTCATCAATGGTCGCCAATTCACTCAGCGCATAATAAGCTGATTTGCGCACTGAAGCGACCGTATCTTCAAGTCCCGATAAAATATAGGGTATTGCCTGGGCTGATCTTGATTTACCAAGGGTAGTGTAAGCATTTGAACGGATCTGCCAGGATACATCGTCAATGAAACGGGCGGCTGGTTCTACAACCCCCTCTCCTCCGATCTCACCCAGCACCCACAGGGATTGCTTTAAGCAGCGATCTTCGATATCACTTCCCCGGTAATCGATCTTATCAACAATAAATGAGATCGCCCTGATGCCGATCTTGAGCATCATATCCTTTAATGCATGCCGTTCCGAAGCCGATTTAGTATCGAATTGCGAGATCAGAAAATACATTATCGTATCTTCGTATATAGTATCCTGCGCCATATTGATCAACTGATTGAAAGCCGTATCTTTTTCCGTCTTGAATTGAACCAAACTGGTGGTTGCGTGATTGTAAAGTTTTTGAAGGTCAGGATTCTGGTTTATAAAAAATAATACTATCAGCATCATTCTTTATCCCCGTTTCTCCAATCAATACCCAGTCCATATGCACCTTTTTTCCATAAATAACTATCCTGGGCATCGGGCACATACACATCATCACCTTCAATATCCATGAGCAATCCGATACTTCCGTATTCGCGCCGGAAATCGCCATGACCCTGTGTATTATTGGTGCGCTTCACCGAATAAGAATCGTCACCGGTCTCGTCGATCAAAAAACCGATACCATTGGCATTGCCCGCACCCTGACTGAGATCAAAAGCCACATAAGAATCATCACCCCCGATATCATGCAGCAAACCATAGGCGAGATCATGGCCGCAACCCTGGGCAACGCCCTTGGCAACGTAATTGTCATCTCCCTGTTGATCGATGAGCAAACCGATCGCGATGTGAACGCCTGACCCCTGGGCATACTGGTATGACACATAGGAATCATTGCCTTTTTCTTCAATGATCGTGCCAATTCCGTACCAGTACCCAGAGCCCTGGCCAAAAATATCGCTCAAATAATAATCATTGCCACCGCGTTCCAGGATCAAACCGACTCCAGCCGAGAGATCGGGCCTGAACCCGATCGTAAACCCCTGGCTTAAAGAAAGATAATGATCAAGATATCTGATCTCATCAATATATTTCGGCCGAATAATATACATATCATTGCCATCGCGTTCAGCCAGCACTCCAACGCCATAGGTTGAGGCAAAACCCTGTGCATAAAGCGCAGCTTCATACACATCATTCCCTTGATCATCATGCAATATACCGATACCAAAACCTCCAGCTCCCTGCGTGAAAGTATCGCCAATATAACGGTCATTACCTTCTTTATCGACAAGCATCCCGCAGCCGTATACGCCGCAACCCAGGGAATAGCAGCCCGCCTGATAATGATCATTTCCCGCTTCATCAATGATAATCGATATTCCGGTCACGCCGGCGGCGACGGCGTAATCTCCGCCCTGGTATCGATCATCACCGCTGATATCAATTATCATCTGAAAGCTCTTTTCCCGAAATGGACAATCATAAATATCATTGCCGCCAAGATCGATTATCAATGCAAAGCTGTCATTGTAAAAATTTGCCCCGGTATCGCCGATAACGACCGTGCCAAAATCCATTTCTTGATAGAATAATACGCTGCCAATATCTCCGTGCATGAAACGTTCCCGGCTTATACCCGCCAGCCATTCTGAATACTCTCCAACCGCATATCTCAAGCGCAGGAAAACATTGAATAAGTGTTCATAATCGATCTCGGTACTGTGCATGTTTAAATAGGCACATAATGAATCATAGCGTTTTTCCTCAGCTTTTTCCTCATCGATCGATGCGGTCAGACCGGGATCAAAACGAGTCAATTCCTCAAACACATACAGTAATGATTCGGGCATATTGGCATAGATCATTGACAGCTCTTTATGGCAATCGGTCAGTGTCTTTTCAAAATCATCAGCTTTGAATTTGACCTCATATCCGTAAAGCCCGATCAGAGATTCTATGCCCTGATCACGCATATCCCAGTATTTTTTTGCGAGCCCTTCAACGACCGCTTTGCTGGTCAGCGGTTTTTCAAGCAGATCATTGACGATATCAAAACGATAGGGATCTCGAATTGAATAATCGGTTCGAAATGAAATATCGGCAGTATCCAACCCGATGAATGCAAGGCTTGAATCCACATACGATAACCAGGTTTGAGCAATTACACATAATATCAACGCCATTTGTTAATTATATTTCGATAGATAATAAAATCAAGCTTGACGTTAAATCCAAAACAGTTAGAATTATAGTAATAGGTAAGTTTTTCCTAAATTGTAGCGGTCGGATTTATCCGACATAATAAAAATATCCGAAAATTTGTGCGATGAATCGCACCGCTACAATAATTGCTATGTTCTTTATATCGTTTTTGGGAAAAATTAAACTATTACGAATTATAATAAGGAGGCGGTATGAAAAAAATTCTGTTTTTGTTTCTTGGCTTTGTCTTTTTATCGGCCGGGGTCTTAAAAGAAGACGATCAGATCGGTATCGATATACAAGTAGACGGTGATAAGATGAGAATGATAACCGATCCCGGCGGCAGATCATCCATGGATCAGCCAGCAATGAAAATCATTAATGACAATGGCCGGGCAGAAATGCTATGGGTAGATCGCAGCCATCAAAACGCAATCGCCAATCACGTATCCATTGCCCCGGAAGGCATGTTTATTCAGGCGGGCTGGTATCTTAACAATGAAAGGACCTCATGCTATCGTACGCTGGGCAGCGAAATCCCGCAATGGACCTATCCTCTTCCCAACGCTGAATGGTATATACCGGTCGATGTTGTTGACAATGGAAATGCGATCGGAGCCGCCGCCACCGGTGAACCTTTTTTGCTATTCAAATCAAGCACTCCGGTTCCTCAGTGGGCGAATAATCTTATACCCGGCTTTAAGGTAAACACCAGCAGCCAGGGATCATCAGTGGCCGTATGTGCTGACGGCGCGATCAGCGCAGTGCTTGCCAGCGCCGGTTCAGACTACCGTCTATTCATTTTTGACGCCAATGGTGATACGATACGAACGATTCGATATAATGCGACCTCTGGAATTTACGGATTGGATGCTACCAGCGACGGCTCGGTATTCTGTATTTCAACCTATTATGCTATATTCATCTTTGAATTGAGCGGGCTGTTTCGCGATTCATTACCCAATTACGGTCAAACCGTAGCCAAAATATCGGGTGATGGTAATTATTTTGTAAAAGGAGAGTTTAATCAACGGGTAACATTATACCGCTGGAACGGTTCGGACTATGTACAAGTTTGGCAGCATGCTACCGGACATCCATGGGTAACCGTAGTTGATATTTCGAATGATGGATCGACGATAATCGCCGGTACCTATCAGTACAGCCCGTCAAATGCCGGTAAGGTTCTGATGTATGATTCTTCCTCGGCTACACCATTGTGGGAATATACTCAGTATGGTGATTTTGTTGCTGCCTGTGCGCTTTCTGCCGACGGCAGTCGCGCAGCTGCCGGTTCATGGGGTTTATATGGCGGCACCTTTGGTGATGTCGTCACGGTATTTAACCGCACCAGTTCAACACCGATATTCCAATTGCTGGATGATATTGACGAACCCGGTTCCATTTTTACCGTGGATATTTCAGCCGATGGTTCATTTGTCACGGCCGGCGGCAAAGCTGTTCATGCCCGTGAAATGGGTAATGGAGGCGAGGTTTATGCGATACGCATTATCGATTCATTGTCCGCCGATGTCGGCACTGAAGCGATAACCGCGCCCGGTGCATTCCTTCAAACCGGACAGAACATATCACCAGCCGGAATAGTTACCAATTATGGCACAACCAGTGCCACGTTCAATACGATTTGCAATATATACGACAGCTCCGGAACCGCGCTTTACACCGACACCCAGGCGGTCAATAATCTGGCTCCTGGTTCCAGTAATACGGTAAATTTTGCCGGTTCATGGACCGTACCCGGCTACGGTGAATACAGCACGATCGTTTATACTGATCTAAACGGAGATCTTTTTCCATTAAATGACACCGCTAAAGTGAGCAGCATATGCTATCATGATGCTTCGGTCAGGATGATACGCTTCCCCTTTGCCGAGCAAACGGTCAATTATGGTAAAGCGCCAAGAGTGGAAATAGTTAATCTCGGCTCCTATGGAGAGAACATACCGGTAACCTGCGAAATCTATGATGGTCTCGGCACCCTGGTTTATACCGGTACTGGTCAGTCGTTTCTTAACCCGCTGCAGAACGCGATCGTCAGTTTATCACCAGTCTGGACGCCGGTTGATACTGACCTTTATGATATCTATTGTTTTACGACTCTGGGCGCGGACTTCAATCCGGCAAATGACTCTTTTCATCGCCAAACCGATGTGACCACCGAAATACTATATGATGACGGCTTGCTTGATGTTTATGGATATGTATCCGGCACCTATTATGAAAATAAATTCGCCGTGAAAATGTATCCCTGTTTGATCCCGTCTTATCGCATTATCCGGGCACGCTGTTATGTCAGCACCGCCAGCCCGATATTATTTTCGATCAACAGCGATTCACTGGGATTACCCGGTCTGGGACCGTCCTATGAGATAGCACCGCCGGAGACGATATACCCGGCCGGAACTGGCTGGGCAGAAAGTTACTACTCGATTCTGATCATGAATTCCGATCCGTTCTGGATGATCGCTCACTGGTTATCGAGCACGCCGACCGCGCCCTATATCGGAATGGATAATACTTTGCCCAGGGACAGCACTTCTTACTGGTACTGGACTGACCCATCGAATTACGGCTGGCATTTCTATGCTCCTTATGATTTTATGATGCGCGTCCTGACCATACCGAACCTCGCGGTCGCAGAAAAACTATCCTCTTGCGCTAGAAAATTCACCATGACTCAGCCATTCCCCAATCCCGGCACCGGATTCACCAAAGTCAACTTTACCATACCTCATCAGGGAAACTTAAAAGTAGCCATATATGACATCGCCGGTCGTTCGGTTTGGAATATTAATAAAACCTTTGATCGCAGCGATATCTATGATCTGAAATGGTCGGGAGTGGATAAACAGGGTAAACCGGTGAGATCAGGTATTTATTTCATAAAAGCTGAATTCGATGGCAATGTCGGTCAGCGAAAGGTAGTGCTAATAGATTAGCAACCGTATAAGACTATTGTTGTTCAACTGATATCCGGCGGGCAGCATAGTTCAATGCCTGTTCCGGTGTTCGTTCAAGCCGGATCGCTTCCTCAAGTGCTTCATTAAGATATATACGTCCGGTAAACCAGATTTGAGTCTTTGGTTCGGTATTTGCATATTCAAGCTGATCAACGATTTGAGCATAGCCCGGATTTTTTGAGACAAAATCATGATAGGCCGGAAGATCTCTAACGCTTTGTCTGGTCGGTAAATAATAGCTGGCTTCGGTCCATCGCATTTGGTTCTCGGCTTGCAGGAACCACCGTATGAACTGCCAGGCTAAATTTTTCTGATCATTGCTGGACCGGGCGAACATGCCGATATTGGTACCGGCAATTACCGTTGCTGACCGCGGGCCATTTGGAAACGGTCTTACTCCCATTCGAAATCCTGGACGGTCTTTGACAAACGCCCAGGATACGACCGAGGCTGGGATTATCGCGACCCGGCCGCTTAAGAATTCATTCTGGCGCTGAAAACCGGGATTCAAATACAATAAACTGTCTTTTACCAGATCAACGATATATTCAAGAACCCTGATACCGGCATCATCATGGAATTGCGGGTTTCCGGTTTCATCAAGTAATGCACCGCCATGCTGATACAGCAGGGTCGAAAAATACCAGACATCGATCGGCCATGATGTCGGCCAGACACCGCTGTATCGCAATGTATCACAGAGCTTTCTGAAATCTTCCCAATTTTCCGGGAAATCCTGAAAACCGTACTGCTCAATCAGGTCCTGATTATAATAAAAAACCGGAATGCTTTTATTAAAAGGCAATGTAACCAGCTTATTATTATATGTATTATCCTCAATGAAAACGGGAAAGAAATCATCAAGAGCAAAACCTGGATCGACCTTCACAAAATCCTCCAGAGGGTAAAGGAAACCCGCCTCATAGAACTGATCGGTCCATGACTCATACATTTGAGCAATGACCGGAGGATTGTTCGAGGCGACCGCGCCCATTAACTTCTGCACCAGGGCATCATATGAACCCATATGGACCGAGACGATCCTGCCGGCCGGGTGAAGGGCATTGAATTCATCGATCATCTCATCAAGACGGCGGCCTAGCGGACCGCTCATGACATGCCAGAAATCAACGGCTACTTTCTTTGAGGATCGGTTACTGCAAACAGTCAATGTGATTGCGAGGAGAATTAAAAAACTAAAACTTATCCGGGGCAAGACCTGACCCCGTTTTACCATTCTGATCCGAGAGTGAGATCGATACGCCAGCGGGAACTTCCATCGGATCGATTTGGCAACCAGTTTTGAAGATCGGTCGGCCTTGAAAAATCAAGTTTGAATATCATATAAAAAAGATTGAATCTCAAACCCGCGCCGATGCCCATTTTTAGATCCTGCAGATGGAACCCGCCATTAGTTGAATACACCTGAAAAGAATCGCTGTAAACGCCACCGAAGTCTGTGAACAATGCTCCCCGTATATTCGTGAATTCAAGCGGTATCGGGAATGCAAGTTTCAAATGATCGATCACCGGTACTCTCAGCTCGAGATTCGCGAACCCAACTTTGGAGCCGCTGAATTCATAATAGCGATAACCGTGCAGGGTGTATGGGCCGCCGATCGACCAGTACTCAAGGTCCGGTCCCAGGCTCGCCGCTCCGACCAATCTCACCGCAAAGTTTGCCCGTGATGTGATCGGTAAATACCTTCGATAATCAAGAATCGTGCTTACAATATCAAAATCGCTAAACACGGTGGTGTACCCGGTCAAGCGCGCCCGGCGTCCTTTACGCGGGCCCATTGATCCCCATGAGATATTGTCGAATACAAAAGATACATTTGGGTAGAAGAAATTGTAATTATTCTCATAATAAAAATTGGAGTAATAATCCGGGAAGAAATTACGCCAGCGTGTTTCATAGACCTTGTACGCATAGACACCTAATTCAAAACGGAAGAACCGGCTGATCGGATATTGAGCATTCAAACCGCCGCCAAGATAACGCCAGGTTATCAGGTCATCGGCATCACGAAACCAATTTAAATACTGAAAAAGCGAAACGCCATAATCAGTACGCTTCTTCAGGAACCAGTAATTGATGAAAATATCTGAATTGGTTAAATTTCCGTAAAAGTCAGCGCTTAATTGAATATGATGATTGCCGAGTATATCGCTGAGCGCGATCTGACCAAGACCGGATATACCAAGCACTGAATAATAGGAAGCGGTTGCGGACAGATAATCGAAAGTAAATTTGGGACGATAGCGCCTTAGGTCATCGGGGTCTAGATCGGTCTCCTCGTAATAATACTCGCCGGTGCGTGAATCTGGTTCTTCACCGGCAATCATCTTGGCAAGTGGATTTTTCACGACACAGACATCATATCCATAATCGATCATATATGAAAAAGCGATTTTGTCGCCATTCGCTGAGATCGTTGGATAATAAATGCCAGAATGAATATCTGATCTATGAGTAATTGCCATTTGTTCGCGATCATAATAATATAGATTGTAGGCTGAATCATAATCGGCAATAAAATAAAGATCATCATCCGGAGTGAAAACCGGTGATGCGACATAACTGGTACGGCTGGCAAGCCGCTCGATTCCGTTATTATCGGCAGCAAAGATCGCATAATTACCATAATAAAAATCATCGCCGGCATCGGGACGGTCCGACACAAAAGCGATCAATCCGCTGTTCGAGAAAGTCGGATAGCGGTCAGTATAAATATCGTCGGTAACCTTCTCCAGATCTCCGGAAACAAGATCGATCAGGTAAATATCGCTGTAACCATTCTTCATGCCCGAAAAAATTATTGCTGACCCATCGGGTGAAAATGAGGGACTATATACACCATCAAGATCAAGCGCATACCGGTACTTCATTTTTCCAGTATAGGCATCAATAATATAGAGCACATCCCGGCCATGAGCCCGCGCGGCAAAAGTAATGTATTTATCATCCGGCGAGAAATCAAGTCCTCCCTGATACAAATGCAGCCCCTCATAGCCAGCTGAATAATAGGATTTCACCAAACGCTTCAGCACCTGCCCGTCAACGCTTGAGATCAAAATAATCTCGGCAACGCCATTTTTATCGCTGATAAACGCGATCTTGTCACCGCTCGAGGAAATAGCAGTTGATGTATTATACAACGATTTTGTTTTTTTATGATTGTAAATAACCCGGGCGAAATCGTCGAAATTGTCGAGAAGACCTATATCCGGCCAGTATTTACGCTGCAAATATCTCAGCCATTGTTCATTAAAATCCTCAATTGTAACACCGAACAAAGAAACAAACGCCGCATCGATGTTCTTCTTGCTTTTCAGGATATGAAGGAATTCACCGACCTTTTCCCGGCTGTAACGTTCGGCCAGATAATGATAGAATGCCTGTCCTTCTTTATAAATAATGAATCCGCCATAATTTTCAAGCTCGGGTAGCGGTATCAGACTATTATGTATCACCAGATCTTTGATTATAATCTCGGTATTATTATCCCATTCAAGGGATTCATATTCAGCAAGTCCTTCCATTACCCACAAGGGGATCGAGTAAAAAAGATCGCCGGTAAAGATAGCTTCCATGCGACTCGGAAAAAAAATGACGAATTCAAAAACATGGGTAAGCTCATGAACAAGAACATGGCGGAACTCTTCATAATCACCGGTGAATGGTACTACCATACGGTTCTTCAAGATCTCGGTGAACCCGCCGACCGCTTCCTCGATCAACTCGAGGGTGATATTGGTCTGGGCAAAATCATTCGGTGAATTATAAAGTATTACCGGAATACGGAATTCGATCTCGATCCCGAGATCTTCTTCAAGCTGAACATATCCATCCTCAAGAACCTCTTCAGCAAATGCCGCAAGTCCTTCGCCGCCCTCATAGAAATAAATATCAAAGTGCTCGGTCTTGAGGATGTTGAAGGAAAAATCACGGTACTGTATTTTATTTTGACCAAAATATTGAGTGCAGATTAAAAAACCAATCAATGCGATATTCATGTCAAATTATATCTACCCCCTTATACGTGTCAATCTTTAGTTGACTCGTTTTCACAAATTGATATAATTCTAACAATGCACGTATTTATTAGTGATGCTCATATTCGCAGCGATAAAAGTGCTCGCGCCAATATTCTAAACCGGTTCTTGTATGATATGCGTAAAGAGATCGATAGTCTTTATATACTCGGCGATCTTTTCGAATTCTGGTTCGAATATAATATTGTTTTTCCCAAGGATTATTTTAAAACCCTGGCCAATTTATATAATTACATTCAGGAAGGAAAAGAAGTGCATTACATCCTCGGTAATCATGAAGTCATGACCGGATCTTTGTTAAAGAGTTTTGGTTTCATCATCCATCAACAGGATGCAACTCTCGAAATACACGGTCGTAAGGTTTATCTTGCCCATGGCAACAAAATCGATCGCCGCGCCTGGACCACCATATGGGAGCGTCTGTTGAATTCAAAATTGAACCGTACCCTTTATCGTCTTATCCATCCAGATATTGGCGTATTTCTTGCCCAGGGCATCGCTTATTTATCCCGCAAGCAGCGCCGAAACCCGAAATCAATAAAATCGCTTGAGCGCTTTGCCCGGGAAAAACTTGAAACCGTTGATGTTGTCGTCCTGGCCCATTCTC
>MEUM01000160.1:12126-15996 GCA_001771735.1 Caldifarciminota bacterium RBG_13_43_14
CCCGATCCCGGCCACGATCCTTGGCTTGATAGAGAGCCTGATCGGCCTTGGCGATCAATTCCTCCCGGTTCGTTGCATCGCTCGGATAATGGGCAACGCCGATACTGATCGTCATTTTTATCCGCACTTGATTGACATGGATCTCCGATTTTAAAATGTGATCCTTGATCTCGATCGCCTGCTGCATTCCTTTCTTCAAAGAATATTTTGGTAAAATGATCGTGAATTCTTCACCGCCGTAGCGGGCAGCAATGCCGGTCTTGGAAATGAGATTACCAAGGAATTTGATCACCCGGTCTCCACCCTGATGCCCATAGGTGTCGTTTATTTTCTTGAAATGATCAATGTCCAGCATTAACAGCACCAGTTCCCGATTATTCTCGATTTCTTTCCCCAGTAATTCCTGAAATTGACGATGATTATAAAGGCCGGTCAAACCATCACGGGCCGCTTTTTCTTTTTCAATCTTATGATGAACCGCCCGCTGCCAAACCAAACTCAATTGAGATGCGAGGATCTCCAGGGCCAGCACATCATCATCAAGGAACCTGCCCTTGCGGTGATCCTCACACCAGATCACGGCCAGGATATTATCCTCCTGTTGCACCGGCACACCCAGGAAGGCATGATTTCTGGTTCGATGACCCTTCTTAAAAACAACATGATCCCCTTCTCCTACATCATCTTTCTTTATGTATTGCCGATGCTTGGCGATCATACCGACCAGGCCATCCTCAAGATTAAATGACGTTTCCGTTTTTATATTGCTGGATCTGATGATCTTTCCTTTAGTGTTTACCTCATCGATCTCAGCCACAGTAATATCATCGCATTGCATGACCTCGCGAAAATTATCGATCGCATCATTGAGGATCTTGGGCAGGTCAAGTCCCTTATGAAGCCGCTCGGCCATTTTTGCGATTGCATCGAGATGTTTGGCTTTGGTGTATTCAGTCTCGTACTGCCGCATAATTGCCAGCATTAAACTTAACGTTTTAGCCGCCTCTTCGAGCATAGCTCGGTCTGCTTCCTCAAAGGGCTTTAACTTCCGGTCAATCACCAACAGACCTTCGAACCTACCCCCAACCATTAACGGCGCGATCATGACCGACGATATTTTTAATTCGCCTTTATAATAACCTAATTCTTCCGGATCCTGAGCAAAATCAGTGATCAATAGCGGTCGCTGCGTGGAGATGACCTGACGGTAAATGCCTGATGTCGATTCGATAATAATACTGCTCCTGAATAATTCGGACTCTGATATTCCGTATATCATTGTCAGATGATCGCGGTGATAGGCAAGCAGTGCGGTTGTATTCGCTTCAAAGATCTGGTGAATGAATTTCGTTAAAAACAACAGCGGCCTTTCCACCGCGCCATGACTGTCGATCATTTTATCATCAGTAATGATCGCTTTGCGTTCGAATGCCGCCGGGGCGAGAAAACTGCTCTGGGCTTCGAATTTTATCAAAGATCTTTTCAAATAAGCTTCATTCGCGCGCGCGCTGCGAAATATCAACTGATAAACGATCAAACTGATCGCGACTACGACAAAAGGCGGTATTTGTATCGAATGTTTGAATATCGCGGCTAATAGCTCGATGCCGAACGCGATCACACCGATCAACCAATAGTGCCAAGGGCCTTCCCGGGATCCGATTAATCCAAAAATTATGACATAACTGTAAAAAAGCGGCGAGTTTACCCCACCGGTCAATTGAACAAAAATATTTGCCAGCATGATCCCAAAAATGCTATTAATCAATCTGATCTGCTCTTTCTGCCAGTAGAACGTATAATACAGTATCAATAAAACCGCAAAGATATACCAGTAAGGCGCTCCCAGCGCCCGCTGGATTATTCCCAGACCGCTCAGCACGGAGTAGACGATCGCAACAAAATAAAAGATTTTTATTCCCATTCGATAGTTGCCGGCGGTTTTGATGTTATGTCAAAAACAACACGGTTAATTCCTTTGACCTCATTGGTAATGCGATTTGACAAGCGGGATAGAAAAGCTTTTGGTAATCTCACCCAATCTGCGGTCATACCATCCTCACTCTCGACCGCCCGAAGCGCGATTACATGATCATAGGTACGTTTATCACCCATTACCCCAACGCTTCTTAGGGGCAGAAGCACGGCAAAGATCTGCCAGATCCGGGGATAAATATTCAACTGCCGAGCCTCTTCCTGAAGGATACGCTCAGCCGAGCGGAGCGATTCAATCCTTTTTTCATTCACCGCACCAATTATCCGGACGGCCAGACCAGGCCCAGGAAAAGGCTTTCGCTCGACAAAACGATTCGGCAAATTTAGTACATACCCGAGCTTTCTAACCTCATCTTTGAAAAGTGAACGCAAAGGTTCAATAATTTGCAGATCCATCCTTTTTGGCAGGCCGCCGACATTATGATGGCTTTTGATCACTACCGATGGGCCAACACCCTGTCCCGACTCAATTACATCCGGATACAAAGTTCCCTGAACCAAATAGTTTGCTCCCTGGATCCGCCTCGCTTCTTTTTCGAAAATTTTTATAAATTCATGACCGATGATCTTACGTTTTTTTTCCGGATCTATAACCCCGGCCAGCCTGGCCAAAAAACGACGACGGGCATCAATGACCCTGAGATTGATCCTTGACTTGAGGCTTCGGTACACTTCTTCCCTTTCCCGATATCTCAATAGACCATTATCGACAAAGACCCCGATCAGATTATTACCGATCGCCTTCGCGGTCAGCGCGGCAGCAACGGTTGAATCAACCCCGCCGCTTAATGCGCAAATTACTTTTTTGTTTCCAACCTGATTGCGTATCGATCCGATCTGTTGATCAACGAATTTCTTCATTGACCAGTTCGGCCGCGCCTGGCAAATTTGGTACAGAAAATTCTTTATGATCTTGATGCCGTATCTGGTGTGATGCACTTCCGGATGGAATTGAAGTCCGTAAAATCTTTTGAATTGAAAAGCAGCGATGCTGGTGCTGGCGGTCGAGGCGATTATCTTACTGCTGACCGGAACTTTAATAACCCTATCGCCATGGCTCATCCACACATTGAAACTTTTATCTATACCTTTAAAGATCAAGCTACGGCTTGTATTTAGGCCGGCGTGTCCATATTCATGTTTTTTACCATGCTTTACCTTTCCGCCGAATATCTCCGCGGCCAATTGCATGCCATAACATATCCCGAGCACTGGAACGTCCAGTTCAAAAAATTTACGAAATCTAGCTATTCGTGTTTGATAAACACTGCCCGGACCGCCGGAAAGAATGATACCTTCTAATTGTCGGCCGCGCAATCGATCAGCCTCGATAAAACAGCTATATATCTCTGAATATACCTTGCATTCGCGTACCCGACGGGCGATCAATTGTGTATATTGCGAGCCAAAATCAATGACCGCGATCACTGGATTCTCTCCATCGCGCGCTTGGCGAGTTTAGCCAGGGTTTTATCTTCAACCCCGGATAATTCTTGAAGGACCGATCGCAGATTCGGCGGCTTGAGCTTGATCAGCGTTGCTAATCCCAATTCCTTGATGTCACGGGCAACCGAATCCGTTCTCGCCTGTAAAGAAATGAGTAGATCCCGGATCCAATCCACGGCTTCAAATAGTGTCTTATTCTCTATAATATGCAGAACCTCGATATATACCGCGTCACCGGTATCTTTGAAACGGGGCAACAACTCCACAAAACGCTCTGAACTCAATTTAGTCCTAAGCCCCTTGAGCGCTTCGGCCGTGACTTCAGTTGATGGATCGTGAAGCGCGCTGAGAAGCCCCTCGGTATGGTCCAACTTAATGAACGTCTTGACCAGTTCAAAACGAACCCGATGATCTTCGTCATTAAGCAGC
>MEUM01000160.1:16031-16627 GCA_001771735.1 Caldifarciminota bacterium RBG_13_43_14
ATCCTGCAGTATGGTGAGTATATTTCGTCGGAGAAACCATTCTGGAGCAGCAAGGTTTTTAAGCAGTATTGCGATGCTCTTTTCGCCCACATTCTTCATTATGTCAACAAACCGCATTCTGATATTATAATCCTCAATATCTCGCAGGGTTATGATCGCCTGATTGACCGCGGCCGCACCGTATTTCACGATCGCGGACCGTACCTCAGGAAAGATCCCGCTTTCCCAGACCATTGAAAAAAGCATAGAGAGAGCGAGCGGGTGCCCGGTATCACCGAGGAATTCGATTATTCGCTTCTTGAACGCAATCGACATTGGCTCCTTTGCCAATATCGCATTGAACGGCTCAAGCATTTTCGCACAGAAATCCCTTTGATGATGTTTTCGGCAAACCATGTACATACGTGCGATATCGTCAAATGTCCGTTCAATAGCTTCCAGTACCGGCTCCTGATCTAGGGCTATGGACAATCGGGTAACTACATTTTTCGCGATATCGTAGCTGCCCTGGTCAATAAAACGATTACTAAGAACAAGCAGCGAACGGAGGGCATTCTCACGGGTCGCGACGTTATTAGATTCAAGCATTGCAAAAT
>MEUM01000161.1:0-821 GCA_001771735.1 Caldifarciminota bacterium RBG_13_43_14
CCTCCAAAGGCGGGCAAGCATTGCGCGCTACGTTTTTTTGTCGTTCATAGTTCCCAGTTCTTACTTCCCACTTCCTACTTATCATCATACTGTCTTAAGCGCTTTCGCCGGTTCCATTTTCGTTATCCGGCTTACCGGCAGTATCGCGACGACAAGCGTGGCGACAAGACCAAATAGAAATGAACCCAGAATAACCAGAGGAGTTGGATCAAGATATATTATCGGGCCGAACGGCATGCCTTGAGATGCGGTCGATGATGCAATTGATATATCAATACCCTGGAATTTCAACCAGTAGCTCAAAACCGAACCGAGTATTACACCCACCAGGCTGCCGAGTATGCCGATAAGGCCGGCTTCAGTCATGAAAAGCATGATCACTTTGCGCGTATTCAGTCCCAGGGCTTTTAGCATGCCGATCTCACGGGTACGCTCAAAAACCACCATTAACATGGTATTGGCAATAGTTGAACATGCTACCAGCAGGATTATAAAATAGAAGATTCCGAACATAACATCGGCAACATTGAAATAGCGCAGCAACTGATTATGTTGATAAGGTATTGCGAGCAAGCCGGTGCTTATTTCAATATTCTGCGCAATCGCGATCGCGCGTTCCGGGTCTTTGACCAAAATGGCGATCTCGGTCGCCATGCCATCAAGGTCGATCAAACGCTGGCCAATATCAAGCGGGATATAAAAAAGACTGCGGTCAACTCCGCCCAAACCAGTTTCAAAGGTACCTTTGATCAGTAAATTAATGCCGGTGGGCGAGTCATATGCGGTACGGGTGATTATTGTAAGCGTATCGCCGACTTTGA
>MEUM01000161.1:827-1786 GCA_001771735.1 Caldifarciminota bacterium RBG_13_43_14
AACGCTCGGCAAGTCCTTTTCCCATAATCATTGCTTTTTCACTGGTCGCTATGTAAGAACCTTCTACCATACGCTTATCCAAGCCTGAAATATCGCGTTCGATCTCCGGGGTCATGGCATAGCCCAGGGCCGGAACATTAAGTTCATTTTCACCCAGCAAAACGCCGAATTTGATCCTCGGCGAGATATGGGTTATCTCGCTGCTCTTGATATTTTCATAGAATTGTTCGTCGATGATGATCGCTTCGGAAAGCGGCAATAACCGCTCGCGTCTTTTGTATTCCGCTTCCATTAAGATTATGTGGCCGGAGACAAGATTTATAACATTGCTGCTTATATTTTTAGATATACCATTAATATAGCTTCGCGCACAAATTATCATCGTGATTGCCAGGGCAATGCTAATACCCGAAATCAGGCTGCGCCTGGTATTGCGGAAGAAATTCCTGAGCGCTAATTTTATTATATACATTAAGTATGTCTCAAGGCGTCGACCGGTTGTAATCTGGTTGCATGGCGTACCGGCCAGAGCGTAACCAGGACCGACACTGCAATTCCAAAGAGAAAGATCACCAGAACCATGATCGGATCGATCTCGCCTTTGAATACGAATTTTATTGGATATTGAAGGTCTGAGCTGTCGAAAAAAGAAGAAAGATCGAGGCCGATAATAATTATATACATGGACATAATGAGACCGATAAGCATACCGATCAGGCTGCCGAAAAACCCGATAATTCCAGCTTCATAGAGGAATATTCTGGTAATGATATTATTCTTAAAACCCATGGCCTTGAGCGTGCCGATCTCTGGTATGCGTTCCATTACGGCCATAAGCATGGTATTGACTATACCCACGGCGGCGATAATGACTACGACCAGCGCGACCATGAACTGCATTATTCGTTTGAATCCCGTAACCTCAAAGATACTGGCATATAATTCTCTATAAGTATATG
>MEUM01000161.1:1800-5636 GCA_001771735.1 Caldifarciminota bacterium RBG_13_43_14
CCGATCGCGGTCGCAATACTATGGCGCATTTCCTCAAGTTTTGATTCGTTTTTTATTTTTACGCTGATCTCGGTCGCACCAGTACCCAGGGCGATCAATTCCCTTGCCATATTGAGATCCATTATGACTGCATTACCATCAATTAATGGATGATCAGTAGTGAGCAGACCCGATACAATAAAATCATAGGCATTATAAGTATCATTACGATCCCGGGTGATAAGCGTTAGCATATTCCCCGGTTCAACATTCATGGTTTTTGCCAAATCAGTGCCGATAAGAATATTATCCGGTTGATCGACATAATCACCAGCGATCAATGCTGATTTGGTTTTAAATACCCGGGATTCAGTTCGCAGATCAATTCCTATTGCCAATACCGGGAATTCATCGATGCCGTTGCTGATGCGTGCCGGAAACTTAATACGTTGCGTAACCCCGCTGATCCCGGGAATTTGTTTGACGGTTTGCGCTAATGGATCCGGATCTTCGATTATCGTATCAAGCGGGAACATGCCTTCTTCCCGGTAATACCCTTGGGCAAAGATTTCAAAATGCCCGGTTTCATAATTAATTATATTCGCGGAAGCCATTTTATCCGCGCCGTTCATCATCGTATTGCTGGTAATCATGGCCGAGAGACCGATCGATACGGCCGCCGCCGTAATCAGGGTACGTCTTTTATGCCTCAAAACATTACGCCAGGCGAGTTTGATCAGTTTCATTTCGATTTTCCTTTGCCCTTATTCTTGCTTTCATCACCAACCACTTTACCGTCGCGCAGCATGATAATGCGTTCGGCGAATTCCATGACCAGCTGATCATGAGTGGAAAAAATGAAGGTTGTTTTGTGTTTTTTGTTCAGTTCCTTCATGAGCTTGAGTATTTCGCGCCCGGTCGACGAATCAAGATTAGCGGTGGGTTCATCGGCCAGCACCATCGCCGGGTTTTTGACCAGGGCACGGGCGATCGCTACGCGCTGCTGCTGTCCGCCGCTCATTTCATTGGGCCGGCGGTTCAGATAATCAGCCAGACCGACTTCGCTAAGTATACCGGTGATGAGCTGTTTTTTTTCAGCGTCCGAGAAATTCAAAATGAGTAAAGGCATTTCGACATTCTCGTAAGCGGTAAGTACGGGAATGAGATTGAAGGTTTGAAAGACAAATCCGATTTTGTCTTTACGTAGATCGGCTTTTTCTAAAGCGTTGAGTTCGTTGATGCTGACTCCGTTTATCTTTATATCACCCTGGCTCATTGTGTCGAGACAGCCAATAATGTTCAGCAAAGTAGTTTTCCCGGATCCGGATGGACCGGCGATCGCGGTGAATTCACCATCTTCGATTACCAGGTCAATACCGCGAAGTGCCGGGAAAAGCACTTTACCGACTTGATAATTTTTAAATAAATTTTTGACTTCGATCAAAGCAATTCTCCTAAAGATAGATTTTTAGCCATGAATATATGATAACATTATAAGGGTTTATATTTCGGAATTCACTGATGTCATCGCCGATCAATATGTTTGCGCCGATATTCAGATCGACATTGTCAAAAAGCGCGTAGAAAATATTCGGCATTAATGTAGTTCCCTGATCATTGAGATTGATGATCGCATTGAATGCCGGTCTCAAGTACATATTGGGCATTATCCCAGCACTGAGATACAGGTAATCCCGGGCAAGGGTCGAACGCAGTCCGTTATATATCAGGTCAAAATCATACTGGGCCGGGTCGAATTGGCCGCTGATATCGTGAAAGTATTCGGCCATGACATAGATCGACCAGGGCAGGGTGTAGTCAATACCAAAACTTGATTTGTGATATTCGGCGGTGTCATTTTGCCAGTGTGCGGCTTCGGCCCAGTAGCCAACGATAAGCTCGCCGGCAAGATCGATTCCGCCGGCGATGAGTTCAGGCTCTTTTTGATAAAAAGCATTTAGACCGATGTCATTATGAAAGATGCTGGTTGCCAGCCGACCAGCGAACAAAGATTCGTCAAATGTCAATAACGGTTTGCACAGTACCCGCGCGCTGCTGCGTTGCGAAAATGACCATGTAGCCTGCATCGCATCAACACCTTTTCTTTCATAGCCTGGTTCAAAATAATTGATCCGGTTGAAAAAATCCAAGCATTTGAATACGCGGCTGGTTCCCCAGTTGATCAGCTGCCGGCCAAGCGCCGCGCGCAGATTGTAAGGACCGATCCATGCGGCCAGGCGAGAGATCTCGATCTCATTTCGCTGTATGTTCATGACCGTATCATAGGGTATCATTATATCAAGCGCAGTATGCGCGCCATAAATGTCCTGAGTGGTTTTTACGTCGATCCAGCCCCTTGCAGAACCGCTGAATAAGATCGAGTCAGAAAAACCGACAAAAGGACGGTTGTCGACATAGCCGCCGATATCAAGATTGATCAGCATGAATATCAAAATCAGCATGACTAATTTTAACTTTCATTGACGTAAAGTCAATATACAAAAACCTTATTGCCATAGTTAATTATATTAGTATAATAATATTATGTTAACGAATCTTCCGGGTGCTGAAAGCAATCGTATTGTTGTGCGGTTCAAGAACGGCAATATTCTCAAAGGTTTAACCCGTGATTTTGTGCCGGAAAAGCCAAAATTCCATCTAACCCATCCGGATGAGCGGATCGAGGAAATCGATACTGAAACCTTAAAAGCGGTTTTTTTTGTAAAATCCTATGACGGTGATAAAGGTCATCAGGACGCAAAAGGATTCAGCTATGTGGACCCGGTTACTTTCCGCGGGATGAAAATAAAAGTGACTTTTCAGGACAATGAAACCATTTACGGTTCGACCATGGGGTATAATAAAAATCGGAAAGGATTTTTTATTTTACCGGCTGATCCGGAAAGCAATAATATCCGTATTTATGTAGTTGCCAGTGCGATCAAAGAAGTGAAACTTGGCAGCCAGGCCGAAACATAGGGCAAAGGGTCAGTTTGGTGTCAGCGCACGATATCAAGGCGCGTAGTAGAAGCCAATACTCAAGTGATAATCAGTGGTTTTTACTGTCTGGTCATCATACCCTTGCATATTGGCCATGAATTCAGGGACAATGCGGAATTTGAGCAATTTGACCTCAGCGCCAACACCCAGGATCGCAAAACCGCCGACTGAGCCTCCGATTTCATTTTCAATCGCAGTACCATTATTGTATTCAAAACGTTCGATCCCTGACAAAGGGACATTGATGCCAATCCCCACGCTCACATAAGGGGAAACAAAAGGGATCATGCCGCCTTTCAAGGAAAGGGTGATCGGAAAGTATAAATTGTTGTATGAATATGTACGGCGACCAAGGATTTCGTCGCGGGCATGGCTTGTGCTTCGGTATTGGGGTGTCATGTCGATCGCAAGTATACTGAAAAAATCAGAGCCCATACCCAATCCCAACAGCATACCAGTGCCGGAATACTCATCTGATGAAACAGAACTGTCAGGATCATAATTACTGATCGTAAGTCCGGTTCTGATCCCGACCCGGGTGCTAATTGGACTGTCAAGGCAGCCGGCAAAAGCAGTTGTGGTGATTATAATAAAGAAAATAAATAATTTTTTCATAATTTCTCCTTGTGTTTTAGTATAAACCTAATTTTGATTTAAGTCAAGAGAAAAACTGAATTGCGTAGCGCGTAAGGCGAAAGACCCCCTCACCTTTTTCCTCTCCCCCTGTTAGGGGGAGAGGGTTGGGGTGAGGGAGTGAGTTTTTCGACAACAAATACATTTAATGCTCCGGTTATACCTCCTTTCCGATCATACCCGTAATGGCACCCGGATACGCAGCATCCCGTGTTCATAGCTCG
>MEUM01000161.1:5662-6004 GCA_001771735.1 Caldifarciminota bacterium RBG_13_43_14
TAAATAAAGGGGATGTATTTCGAATAAACCACATCGTTCCCATTGGCAAGCACAAGTAAGCAATGAGAGCTCACTTTAAGTTTGATGTCATCCTTGGATATCCCAGGCAAAGCGACTTCGACCATGAAGATGTTCTCATTTTCATCCACATAGGTGCAAACATCAGGTTCTTGTTCTTTCCTAAAGGTGATCATTGTCACCTCCTCTTTATATTACCAGAATTATGCTTATTTATTTCAGGTTTGATACTATTCATCGGTAAGTGGTTTTTCATTATTATTATTATTCCTTGCTCAACCATATAATAAGCAAAATTTATGCCTGATCTTTCATTTAAAACAA
>MEUM01000161.1:6045-16278 GCA_001771735.1 Caldifarciminota bacterium RBG_13_43_14
GTAAAAAAAGTGCATCTATTGGACAAATTTGCGCCAGTCTTTTAAAACAGAAAGAATGATGCATGATTCTTCATACACGTAATTACGTAATCAGTAATTATGTAATTAACAGATCGATTCTGGATCCTTGATAATAAGAATATAAAGTGCTTCGCACTGGAAATACGCCACTTCGTGGCTGGAATAAATGCCTATGGCATGGAATACATGCGACTCCGTCGCTGGAATTTCTTTTCGCGCTACGCGTTACGCGATACGCGCTACGGTTCTTTTTGGTCTACGGTCTACTGTTTTTTGCTATTGACAATGAGCTCAGCGGGGTTAATATTATTATGTGATGGAGGACAATACTTGGGTTTTTCCAGGAGAACAACCGGAATTGTTATGAGATACCGCAAAATATCCGGTATTGCCTGCATGCTTGCCTGGCTTGCAGGATCAGTGATAATAACAATACCCAATTGGTCATTTCTCAATGCTCAGGACTCTAAGAAGGAATCCATTATTGAAGCGGAAAGCTTGTCAATACAAAAATATGTGCCGCCGGATACAGCACCGGCGGCAGCAAATGAGCCAAAAAACAATGGGAGTGGTGCGGGGATCAAATCTGAGAATGATTTGCGTAACGACAGTATCCCAATGCTCGCTAATCCGGATTCACTACTTTCTAAAGAAGAGTTACGGAAAAAGAGATTTATCGGTACGGGTAGGGATATCGGTATCGCGTTCGCAACCTTGGTCGGATGGCTTGCGTTTATGTGGTTGGCCGCCAATCAACGCGAATGATCTCGAATACTTCATTATAAAACAGATGTTCATTTTCACCGTTTTTTTTATCGTTGTTGCAATTGCTTTGCAGGCCATATCGGTCGCCGGTGTTGAAAAAACAGTCGGCAAATTGAAGGGTATGATCCGTGATGAGAACGATCTGCAATATGTGAAGAGAACTATCAATATGAATATGCAATTAGCGATTTTGTATATTGCTTTAAGTTTTCTCTATATAGTTGCTCTGGTGATAGCGATCGTGAACGGCGCATCGCTTGGTTCAGCGGCAATTAATCTGCTGGTATTCGGTATTATCACCTGGCCGGTAGGTATTATCGGCAGGAGCTATGAAAAAAAGATCAAACAATTGAAGATCGAAAACAATAACGCAAAAATCGCAGCACGTTTTCTTGATTATCTTACCCAATGGCTTGAGCCGCGCTGGCAGATCTCGGACCGCGATATTATTTAAACTATGAAGAGAAAGCGCATGTATATGCTATTCGGTTTATTTTTAATCCTGTTCGCAATGATCTTTTCGAGTTGTGACGGCGGCTGACCCTATGCCGGCACAAAGGATTTGTGCGAGCATAAAACAGTTGAATCGAGCAGCTAAATAATCTCAGCACCATTGTCGATCATAGAAATTCATTATTGACACTCATAACGTTTTTATTATAATTATCCATGCAGATAAATTTAATATTCATTATTTTGATCCAGCAAATCATTATTACTTCTCCCAATCGGCATTTTTCCGCCGAGATCGAATACCATCCTGGTACTGAACTGATTACCAGATCACTTACTCTGAAACATGATCAAACGGTATGCTTCGTCAAAGAGTCACCCCATGGCGCCACTTTTTTTATAGATGATCTAGGAAGTATTTTCGGGATCGGCACCGACGCTTTGTATTTCTATGATCAACAGGGCAATGAAACCTTGATTCAAACATTAAATGCCCCCAATGGATTCATGTTTGTACCGGATTACTCCCTTTTTTTTGCATCAGATCTCGATGGATTACGTGCCTATAATCATGACGGGTCTTTAAAATACACTTTCCCGGCCTGCCGTTTATTCACAAGCACTGATATGGCAGATATCGTTGCTACGGTAACCGCTGAATCGCTATGCGTTTATAATCAAGGTAACAGAATCTATTCGGCATTTCTCTCGAATCCTTATGTTTGGTCGATTGAAGTGAATGAGGATAAAAGCGTGATCCGATTACAGTTGCCAACGGCAGTTGAGGAACATGAATATATAATACAGGCAGGTGGGAAATGATAATATTGCTCATACTCGTTTATGGATGGCCGCTTGCGCCTCAGGATTCGACCCAACCGTTGGGTAATAATTATGCGGAATATCAATATTATGGCGGCAGTCCTTATTTGCATTTGGGCATCGACGTCATGGGCATTACGGTCGGGAAGCCGGTATACGCAGTTCAGTCCGGGATCGTAAAGGCCTGGCTGACGACGCAGGCCGAGTGGCATTGGCGCATCGCCACCGCTGATTACAATACATCAGACTCATGCGAAGGATGGTTATACGCACATATCGATGCTGACCGATATCATAAGAATGTCGGACAAACCGTGACCGAGGGAGAACTGATCGGTTATCTGGTCGAATGGCCGGTAGTCGGTTTTGACCATTGTCACTTCTCCCGGATCAAAGATGCCGGTTCAGTGTGGTCTAACCCGGATTGGGCTTTTGTCAAAAACCCGCTGGTCATAATTGCTCCGTACAATGATACGGTCGCTCCGGTTTTTCAAAATGCTTACGGGTCTAATCTATTCGCCCTGTGCAATAATAATACGAGTCAGTATCAACCGCCGTCCAGCGTCACCGGCAGTATTGATATCATCGCCCGGATCTATGATCGTACCGGATATCCGTTGGCGGATACAGTGTGGGAGCGAATGATACCATACAAGATCGAATATGAGATACATGGGCCTCAGAACAAACCGCTGGAATTATCTTTCATTTTTCACGGGCGATTTTTAACAACAAGTAATGTCGGAGTTATATACAAAGACGATGGTGTATGTAATACCCAGGGTGATTATGAGAACCGCGATTATTATTTCATTGTCACCAATACTGACGGCGATAGCTTGCTTGAATCGAGCGATGCCAATTATTCATGGGTGACAACTGGTTATCCTGACGGCAATTACTGGATCATTGTTACGGCCTATGATGCGGCCGGTAATTCCGGCAAGGACAGCATGATGGTAACGATCGACAATATCGGCATTGTTGAATCCTTCGAAGAAATGGCCGATAATATGCTCATGGTTATTCCGAACCCCAATCACGGGGAGTTCCGGATCAACCGTAGTGATGCGATTCTGGTCAACTCCTGCGGTCAGGTCATCGCTCAGGGGAGAACAACGTTTACCGGGTTAAAACCAGGTGTGTATTTCTTGATCTCAAAACATAACGATCAAACTATCCGTCAGAAGATCATTGTTGTCGATTGATCAGGCATTTTTTATCTTTTTATCGACAAATACTTTTTTGTTAAGCACACCAAAATCATCAAAACATATTTTCAAGCTAAGGACCATTGTCAAAACCACAGTGAGCGCAGTTGATGTGAATATCGCGATCATTATTGCGATCTGATATTTTATTGCGAGCATCGGCGATACGCCGCCGAGTATTTGACCGGTCATCATGCCGGGTAGAAAAACAATGCCCATCGTTGCCATGGTTGCAAGCGTCGGTTGAAAAGCAGCGACCAGGCTGTTGCGGAAATAGGGGAGCAGGGCTTCAAATTGGCTGGCACCTGCTGCCAACTGGTATAGATAGCGATTTTCATTTCGTTTTAAACTTCGGTAGAAATTATCGAGTCCTATTATATCACTGCGCAGCGAATTACCTAATAACATGCCGCCGATCACGATCAGATAGCGGGCGTCAAGGATATCTTTAATATCAATCAGCAGCCAATTAAAAAACAAAACGATCGAGATCGTACTGATCGCGAGGGCGAGAAAAGCGGTGGTAATGAATTTACTGACCTTTACTGTAGTTTTTGATACGACATTATGAGCCGCGACCGCGATCATGATCAATAGCCATAGGGTATTCAGCCAGGCGTAGTTATACTGAAAAAGGTATTTCAAAAAGATACCGATCAGTATTAACTGCATGCCCATACGTAACACCGCATTGATCATTGTGCGGATCAAACCAAGCTTGAAAATAATACTGATCAGAATTGGTACAATTAACATCAACGAGCCGAGGATCAATGCGATATTTGAGATATCAGGTGTTTGCATCGTTTACCCCGAGATCGATTACTTTGATATTTGTATGGTCAAGCCACAGAGGGTCGTGTCCGACCGTAAGAACAGTCGCCTGGCAATTAATAAAATATTCAATGACTTTCTTCTTAATCGCAATATCCATGAAGGCAGTTGGTTCATCCAAGAGAAAAACAGGCCGGTTAATCAGTAGGGCGATGATCAGGATGATGCGTTGTTTTTCACCTCCGGAAAGTTCGGCATAATCTTTATCCAAAATCCCGGGTTTGAGCCGTAAAAAATCGAGTCGCTCAATTATATCCTGTTTCGTGATTTGAGTATCCGAATTGATACGGTAATTCAATACCGTCTGGATCAGGGCGTGTACATTACCATCACCAATATCAAGGTCCTGGCTGACATAGGCAATTTGATGCCTAAACGGCCAGATATTTTTTTTGGATATTGGTTGATTGTTAAAGAGTATTGATCCCCGGTCAACCTTTTGGAACCCAAGTAACGCTTTTAATATTGTTGTTTTACCGACACCGGACAGCCCATACAGCAGGATCTTTTCACCGGGCAATACATTGAAATTGAGATCTTTGAATAGTGGGACACCGTTGAAATCGATCCGGACATTTGCGAAACGAATGAGAGCAGGCATATTTAGATCCTATTATAATGCGATAAATGAATAAGTCAAATAAAATTAATTATTGACATATATTATTAGATAAATAAAATTAAGCAAGCGTTTCCGTAATATGGTGCTTTGGATCTTTGTATCTGAAGCATGGCTTGAAAGGAGGCTATGTGTCAATCTACGGAAAAGTGAAATGGTTCGATGGCAAAAAGGGCTTCGGTTTCATTGAGAAAGAAGACGGGTCTGGTGACGTGTTCGTTCATTACGCTGATATTGCTGGCGAAGGTTATCGGACTCTTCGTGAAGGCGATAGAGTTAAGTTTGAGATAAGCCAATCTCCAAAAGGTGAGAAAGCCATGCAAGTCGAACGTGCCGAATAGATATTACAAAGCAAAAAGCCCCCTTTTCGGGGGCTTTTTTTTGTTAGAATATTATTTATGGCAGGACGATCATCGTGACGTTCGCCGTAAATGTCTCGCCAGCTGCAACACTGAACGGACTCAAGGTTGGCGTCGGCCATTGGGTAGTGCCGTAAACACCGAATAGATCGTCGGTATTCCAGGTGCCGCTGTTGTCAACGTCTTTCCAGGCATCAAGGTAATAGGTGCCCGGAGTGACCGTTGTGATCGAAAAAGTGGCGCTGCTGCCACTGCCGCTGGCAGCGATATATTTCAGTACCCGGTCATTTGCCCAGTCATCATAGCTTGAATAGATCGCGACCCGGGTATTATTAAGATCGCCGCTAACCCCGGCCTGCAGAGCAATTGTTCCTGATACTGTGCCGGTGGTCGGTGGTGGTTCGGGTTCGTCTCCGCCACATGAAACCATAAGCACTGCAAACAACAGAACACATATGAGCAGCCATGCTTTTTTCATAAAGCCTCCTTAAAGCTTTTTGTTGGATGCGATAATTGAACCTCATTTCTATATAATCAATAAAACGCATCCCTGTTTATTGTGAAGTCTATATATAATTTTATCGGTGTCAAGCATCATTTGTTAAAGGTCCAGATGGTTTTACCGGTCATTGAAATGTATTTCCATTGGCCCTGATCCTTTATTTTTATCAATCCTTGCCTATTATCCTCGACCCAGTCGAATTGCGGTTTGATTATAATAATGCCTTTATTGTCAATAAATCCCCATTTGCTTCCTATTTTAATGCGGGCAAAGCCGCCATGAAAATCGCCGCATTCATCAAATTGAGGTTTGATGATTATCATACCTTTTTTATTTATATATCCCCAAGTATTGTTATTCAAAAATCGGGCAAGGCCGCTGTGAAAATTGCCAACCGCAGTGAATTGAGGTTTGACAGCAATTCCCCCATTTTTGTCTATGAAACCGAAAAAATCATCGATTTCTACTGCTGCCAGACCTTCAGAAAAATCGGCGGCTGTCTCATATTGCGGTTCAATGACGACTTGTCCGGCACTATCAATGTAACCGTATTTACCGCGGGGAAAATCGATTTCATCAACATTGAAGAAGATGTAAGTAGATTCTTCTTCATCATAATATGATTCTATTTCATTCTCAATATAGAAAGTTGAATCAAGTACTTCGCCTACCCAGATCAACGCCCGCTCATTGCTGAAGGTGCCGCAATAAAAGAATTGAGGTTGAATAATGATTTTGCCGTTTAGATCAATAAAACCGCATTTTCCTTTTACATATATTGCCGCCAAACCTTCAGAATAATCCAAGGCATGTTTATGCTGGGGCCTTACAATTATTTTACCGTTTTGGTCAATGAACCCGATCTGGCCGCCGGTCCATCCGGTTTTGCCTGGGTTGCCGTCCCTCCAAACCCGAGCTCTTCCTTCGTGAAATGACATGCAATAATCAAATTGCGGTTCAATACAAAATTCACCTGAGGAGTTAATAAAGCCCCATTGATTATCAATTTTTACTGCAGCCAACCCTTCATTGAACGGTGCGGCTTGCTGGAATTTCAATTCGATTTTAATATTCCCTTTTTGATCAATATAGCCCCAAAGGCCGTTTTTCTCGACCGGAAACAGAATCGATCCAGATTGCGCATATAAGATTGCTATATAAAGCATAACGAGAAACAGCCGCCAAGCTTTCATTTTTCCCATAAAATATAATATCATATAATTTTAAACAGTCAATATATAATGTATAATGTACTCTCTCGCTCCTTGACAAGATAATGATAAATACTTATAATTTACAATAAGTGTACTAATTCTATATAGTATTACTATGCTGTTTTTTTTGGGATTTAAGGGAACGATGTTAATGAAAGAAATGGAGGTAACATGATTCGTGCATTTTTGGGATTATTGATAGCATTGCCGCTATTCGGCGCTGATTATTTGGCGCAGATTCATGGTATTAAGCCGATTGATTGCCAGATTATACAGCAGGTCGATGAAAATTATATTATTCTGGTCGAAAAAAGCGAAGTGCTCAGGCTTGGAGAGCAGTATGCGTCTTTCAGGATTCTTGACGAGAACCCGGATAATAAACTCTATTTATTAGTATTCAATGATGGTTATGATAATTCACAGTTGAATAAACACGGCATTATCCTTGAACAATATGATGATTGCGTTCTATTCCAGACCAGTGAAGATCAAATCCGGGCGCTCAATAATTACAAACTGGAACTGAGCCGGGTATGGCTGCAGCCGATCGCATATCAGCCTGATTTTGGTGAGCTCCCGCAGTTGACCGATTTTAGGATCGATACCCTGATCGAGGAAATGGTGAATCTGGTATCAGAGGACAGCATTCTGGCGTCAGTATTGCGTATGCAGCATATGTATACACGTTACACAACAACAGATTCGAACGAATATGTCGCCGCACCCTGGATACGTGATAGGCTGATCGCGTACGGTTGTGATTCTGTTTATCTGGGCTATTTTTCCGGAACTTATGGACCGAACATCATCGGTATCAAAAAGGGTTTGGTATATCCTCAGCTGAGCAAGTACTGTGTGATCGGCGGTCACATGGATGATGTGCCATCCAGCGGTTATGCCCCGGGTGCTGATGATAATGCTTCCGGAACAACTGCCATGCTCGAGGCAGCCCGGGTTCTCCGGGATTATGATTTTGAATACACAATTAAATTCATTGGTTTTAATGCTGAGGAGCTGGGTCTATATGGGAGTCATGCCACAGCGGATACTGCCTACGCGCATGGTGACACGATTCTTGGAGTTTTCAACTATGATATGATCGGATACGTACAATCGGTTAACCGTGATACAATGAATGCTCATTATACTGTTGCCGTGCCGGGCTGCAGTCTATTTGTCTGCCAGTTTTATCAGGCTGTTGCTGATACTTATACTCAGTTGAAAATACGGAGAGTACGTTCAACCGGTACCAGTGGTTCTTCGGATCATGCCAGCTACTGGCAGCGTGGATACAAAGCGATGCTCGGGATCGAGAGGATATTATGTCCTGGATATCATACGATCGGCGACACAGTCGGCCCATCGGGTTTTAATAATCTACCGTTCGCGACAAAGGTAATAAAGACGGCAGTAGCCACACTAGCCAAACTGGCGGTTCCGATACATGGCAATCCCGGGGTGCATGAATCTCCCTTCTTCAGCAAGGGATTGGGTTTCGAGATTTCACCATCGGTCGGTCAAGAATTCGCGATTGCTTTTCACGTGCTAAGATCCGGAAATATCGATATCAGTGTATTCAGTTCATTGGGACAGCGAATTGTCGATCTTGCCAATGGTTTTTATGAATCGGGGATTTATCAACGAACCTGGGTAGTGGAACGATCGATCCCGGCCGGCGTGTATTTTATTCGCTGTCAGCAAGATGATGAACAGGTCAGCAGGAAAGTAATAATCAGTTATTAATACAGATGTTGCTATGATAAGTATTGATTGGACGAATTGTCCTATCCGGAATGTTCTTCTTCGGTCCCTGCAGAATCTTCCTCGAATTCAACTATCATTCCAATTCCGTTGCTGAGTCGGAATACTTTTAATAAGAGCCGATACAGTCCCAGATGATCGGGCGTGATTACTTCAACCGTATATGGCTTACCGCTGTCGATCACGCGCTGATACATTTGCAGACGCCCGGTCTCCATCGCTCCCAGCGAATAGTCAAGCATATTTTTACCGATGACATCTTCTTTCCTTAATCTGAATTTATCGATGATAAATTGGTTGACTTCGGTGACATTGAATTCACGGTCAAACATCACAAAACCGATATTTGCTGATTCCATAAAATCGCGCAAAAGTTCTTCACTGGTGCGCAGGGCGTTTTCCATGGTTTTTTGTTCGGTCATGTCGCGGATAATACTGAGATAGCCGATTATTTTATCGGCTTCTTTCACTGCACTGGTCCGGGCTTCTATGTGAACTTCTTGTCCGTTCCGCTTTTTCAAAACCATATGAGAGATGTTGATATTTGCGTCTTTACATATTTTCATTTTGCCGCTGGCGGTTACTTCTCTGAATTCTTTAAATAATATTCCTATATCCTGTTCAAAGATGTCAGTTAATGCGGAAAGATTCTTGCCTATGAATTCTTCTGGTCGGTAGCCCAGAATATCCTTGACCCGATCATTAATCCGTTCGATAATACCGGCAGCATTGATCCAGACAATAATATCGCACGCGCAGTCAAAACACATTTGAAGTTCTTGTTGGCTTTGTTTTAGTCTCTGGTTAATTATTGCATACTTCAAGATTGAGTTAACCACGGCGGCAATAGATTCAATGCGGTTTCTGATATTCGACGAGACATTTTCATATAAAGATAAGTCCATTAATCCAATGGTCTTGCCTTCAACCTGCAAAGGGACCCAAACGACCGCTTTTATCTTTAGAAATTCAACGAGACTTCGAATTCTTTTAATTATTGATTTGCTTTTGAGAAAACCGGCAATGATCTGTGTGATCTGTCCGGGATCGCGGATTATCCGAGGTTTTTTGGCCCTCAGTATTCTCTTATGAATACTGCTCTTATTTACATCGATCTCGATTGTATCCGGTATCTTAATACGAAAACCACTGGCAATCTGTTTGATTCTTCTGTTTATTTCCTTGTTTCTTTGGAGAACAAGGCGTTTACCATCCCGGTTGAGTAAATATATGTTAACTCCGTATCCTTTGAAGAGTTTTTCCGTTCCCAGAGCCAGCTGGCTCAATATTTGCGGGAGCGAAGCTCCCTGATTCACTAATGCGTTCAAACGGTTAACAAGCTCATAATCTTCGCTCTTTGTCCTGATCTCATGGGTAATTGATTCTTGTGCAGCCAATAAACGCTCAAATTTAACGATTTTTCTGTAAAATAACTGGATAGATTGTGTTTTATTTGTTGCTTGTCCCTTTCCCATGATTACTAAATTATACGTTCAATATAAATATTGTCAATAATCTTATTGTGAAGTGTCTCAAGGCTCTTGACATAAAAAAAATTGTTACTATAATATAGAGTAACAGGGAATAGTAAGTTTTTCCTAAATTGTAGCGGTCGGATTTATCCGACATAATAAAAATATCCGAAAATTTGTGCGATGAATCGCACCGCTAC
>MEUM01000161.1:16320-21647 GCA_001771735.1 Caldifarciminota bacterium RBG_13_43_14
GGCGTGTTGCCGCGGTCGATGTTCATTATAACCCGACCGATTCATTCTATTTACAGGAAGCGTTTGACCGTATTCATTATTATCCGCCGCCTTATTATGGAATGTATACATCGCCATGGTTATGGTATGACGGGAATCAGCATGGCGGGTTCGATCATACACCATGGGAATCTATGATTACGGCCCGCATGGCGCAAGCTGCACCGGTGACGATCACAATCGACGGAAATTATAATCCCGGAACCGGTAATGGAAATGCCAGTATTCGCTTTCAGAATGATTCAAGTGCAGCGATCGATGGAAGGGTTATTATCGTTATCACCGAAGACAGTTTGTTCTATCCCGCGCCTAATGGTGCCATGTGGCATTGTCATGTACCGAGAGATTATTTGCCGGATAATAATGGTACGATAGTATCCATGCCGGCAGGAAATTATGTTGACGTAAATCAATCTTTTTCTATCGATCCAATCTGGAACGATGATCAATGCAAATTGATCGCTTTTATTCAGAATGATGTGATGCAGGCAGATTCGACCAAGGAAATATGGCAGGGGGCGATCGTTGATATACTCGAGATCGGAATCGAAGAGCGTGAGGCAGCAAGCGCACCGTTCATTGTCAAGCACTTTCCCAATCCCGCTCGTAACATCGTTAATTTTTGTTTCCAGGTTTCGATCGGAACCGAATATAGGATCGACCTGTATGATATTACCGGGCGTAAAATAAGAGCGATTCAGGGGATTGCCGTTAACGAGAAGATAATACAGAATTGGGATCTGCGCAATAGCGAAGGGGAGAAAGCAGACCCAGGTATTTATTTGTTTAGGATAGTATGCGCTCACGACGTAATGAGCGGTAAAGTTGTTGTTGAGTAAAAAGAATAAGGAGGAGGTACTATGAAAGGATGGATAATACTGTGTATTATGATTGCATTTGCCAGCGCGGGCAACTGGATGAATAATGGGACCTTTGAATCCGAACTCAGTGTTGGCTGGCAGCAACAAGGTTCATCGGGCGCCACCTTCACACGGGCCATAAATTACGACCCTGATCCTGATTATGAAGTTCAGGTATACAAAGGGCCTGGTAGTGGTTATGCCCATCTATATCAGTCGGTCAGCTTTGAATGCCCGGTGTCGGATCTCAACTTCTCCATTAATGCAAAAATGTGGGCTTATGATAATAATGCCGATACCTTATGCTGGGCAGCATCAGCGGTCATTGTAAGTTATATGAATTCCAGCGGGACCAAACTCGGCGATACACGTATCTGCATGAAAACGACTCCTTGTCCATGGGTGAGCACATCGACTATTCATCTGATCAATGTGTCTGATTCGCTCTGGCACAGTTATAATTTCAATATCGCGACTGAACTGGGTAATCTGCCTGGCGTAAATCCGGCGAATGTACGTCGTATCCAAATCGCATTATACGATACGACCGCTCATACTTGTTGAGGGGCGTCAGAAATAGCGAAGGTCTTCGCTGACAATGTTCAGTTAAATTACACTGGTACGATGAAATACCTGGCATTTAATAAGACAAAGATCTATGATAGCGGTGGTAACAATAACGGAAGACTTGATCCGGGTGAGACGGTGAATCTGACTGCATTTCTCAAGAATACTGGTGGTGCTGATTTTACGAATCTTAATACAACTATACAATGCAGCGATGCGTATATTACGATCACCGATAATGCCGGTAATTTTGGTTTACTCGCCATTGACAGTATTAAAGAAAATGTTTCCGATCCATATACGATCCGGGCATCGGCCACTACACCTCAAGGACATTCAGCTTATTTCCGCCTTATTGCGGTTGACGGTGCGTTTTGTGATACTTTCGAATTCGATGTCGTGATCGGCACTTATCATTATATGGTCTGGAATCCAGATCCGACCGGCACCCCCGGTCTGAGGGCCGACAGTATTCTTCGCGCGATCGGCTACTCGGGTGTGCATGTCACCAATATGAGCGGCATGGAGCTTGGTATATATCAAGCAATATTTGTCTGCGTGGGCATTTATCCGAGCAATTACATAATTACCAACAACGGTGCTGAGGCAACAATGCTCGTGAATTATCTTAATAACGGTGGCCGTATGTATCTGGAAGGGGGAGATGTCTGGTACTATGATCCACCTTATCAAGGCGGGCATGATTTCGGACCATTGTTCGGTATTTATCCGTCAGCTGATGGATCAAGCGATTTGGGCCCGGTGCTGGGTCAATCCGGTACTTTTACCAATGGAATGAATTTTACGTATTCAGGCGAGAATAGTTATATGGATCATATTGACCCGACCGGCACTGGTTTTTTGGTGTTCGTCGACAGCGATAACAGCTATAACTGCGGAGTGGCTAATGACGTTAGTACCTATCGCACAGTTGGAACATCATTTGAACTTGGTGCCCTGGTTGATGCCGGTGGTAATTCAACCCGCGCGGCATTGCTGGATTCGATCATGCATTTCTTCGGGATTTCCCTGATCGCAATTGAAGAGCAGAATCAATCGTGTGCATCATTGATAAAGTTGCAGGTGTTTCCAAACCCGGGTTCTGGTTATGTAATGCTGCAGTGGCCGGTTAATGCCAGTGTAGAGAGCATACGAATTATCGACGCAACCGGCAGAATCATAAATGATTTGAAACCGGCGGCTAATTCAAATTCGATTCGCTGGAATGGAGTCGATGCTGAAGGACGGAAAGCGAGCGGCGGTATTTACTTTGCGGTTGTGGAGAACGATAATTCGACATCGTGCACAAAGTTTATTCTGATACAATAATCAAAAGCCGGGTGGTTTCATTGCCACCCGGCTTTTGATTCCATGAGATTTCTGAAAAAGACAGAAATCTCTGATTGCCGCGATAAAACTAATAGATATCAGAGATTCAAAGCTCTTTATATAATATTGACATAAAATAAATAATAAATATAATCTAAACTATGAAAGTTAAGATAACAACAATTGTGCTGATCACGTTGATACTGCTGATCAGCTTTTGCTCCAAGGCTCCACATATCGTTTATCCAGAACCAACTGACCGAGCAGTTCTCGTTGAACTGGCGACTGATGATGCTTGAGGATTCTGTGCGCTCGCGGAGCGAGTGCTTATCGACAGCCTGGTTGCTGAATTTGGTGATACTTTAGTTGTTGTTTGCTATCATGATCGTGGCGCGTATATGAATGATGATGCAATTGCGAGACTTGCGTTTTATAATACCGGCCTGACAAAGCCATATGTGATTTTCGATGGTTCAGAAGTTGCCTGGGAACAGATTCCAGCAAACTATGATAGTGTTTACCATGAATTTTTCCGGATCGTACGAACCATCGCGCCATATTTCAATCTGGAAACTGATAGTGTATTCAGCGATTCCACAACCGCCGGTTTCATGCTATGGGTGGTCCCGACCGATACGTTACCAAGTAATACGATCAATACTTTTATTATTGTACTTGAGGATTCATTACTAGGTAATTATACGACGCATGTGAATGTTTGCCGGGATATAATGCAATTTCCAGTCGATATGGTTTATGGCGACACACTCGATACCAATATTGTTTTTAATCATAATATTCCAACTGGCCGTCTCAAGGCAGCAGTTTTTGTTCAGAATATGGATACAAAGGAAGTAATGCAGGCAAGGATGGTTAGATTTTAGGAGATTAAAATGAAGAAATTTGCATGGTTTTTATTAATACCATTAATTGCCCTGGTCGCAGATGATGCCGAACCGGTTGACGCACCAGGCTTTACCTTGCGGGATATCGATGGCAATACGGTTTGTCTTGACTCATTGCTTGTTGATGGTCCGGTCTTCATGAGTTTTTGGGCATTATGGTGCGATATGTGTATCAAAGAATTGGATGCGTTAAAGCCTTATTTTAATGAATTCGATTCCCTGGGTGTGAATTTGCTTGCGATCAGCCAGGACAAAGCCCGATCCGTACCCAAGGTGAAACCATTTGCTTTGAGCCACAAATGGAAGTATATAGTCGTACTTGATCCTGAAAATGATCTTCGGGGTCTTTACAATGTACAGGCAATGCCCAGCAGTTTTATTATTGATCAGAATAAAAAGCTGGTTTTCACGCATCAGGGTTATAAGAAAGGCGATGAGGAAATTATAATCAATAAGATGCGGGAACTTTTCAGCAAAGGCGGAGAAGAATGATTCGGTCAAGACTTTTTTCCTTTTTGGTCTTATCCTGTTCAGTTGTTATGGCAGCAGATCTGCGTCTTAGCGGCGCTAATCGTGCCGAGTACTGGGTATTTGTCGATGAAAGTCTTGATACCCTGGACCTGAATTATAAAGAACATCTTACTGAAAAATTGAAACTCGCCCTGACTTATGGTGATATTACTCTTCGCGGTGTTTTCTTTTTCTGGGATCCGTCACCGGCTATACAGAACAGCATGAAATACATAGATTTTTCCGCGCAATACAAAAAGGATCCGGTCAGCATATTATACGGCCGGTATTATGCAACCTTTGGCCGTGGTTTATGCTTGAATCAATTTCTCGATGAGGATTTTAATAATGATAATTCTTTATACGGTCTAAAAGCGGATATTAATATTTTAAAAAGCCAGCTCACATTCTTGACCGGTCAGCCGCGAAATATATTCTTCGAAGAGCTGCAGTATGGTGTTAAAAATTTTAATGACTCCCTGACCCAGATACGCGGTGCAAATATCGAAACGCAATTGCCTATGCCCAAAACTAGCATCAATCTGGTAGCGAAGGTCGGCGGGCGATACGTAAGGATCAATCGCGAGAGCGATCTAAACCCGCAGGCATTCACCGAGTTATTTGGAGGCAATGTTGGATTGATCATTGGCCCCTGGGATAATTATTTTGAATACGGTCGGCATTGGGGAGCTTATCCGGTTATTGGCGGTCGGCTCAAGGGGGATGGTTTTATATATACGACAAGTCTGGCATTTCCCGGATTCGGTATTTCAGCTCAATATGTCGATTATACTGACATCGGATTTGGTGGACCAGGATACCGGTATAATGAAACACCGACACCGATCAAAAGTGGTATCTCAGTGAATCGAGGCATTGATGAGATCGGTTACGGTATTGCAGTACTCACTTCACCATTTGATTTTATTTCGCTCGAACTTGAAAATAACAAAGTCAGTGTTCATGATGAAGATGTAAATAAATTCCAGCAGATAATTGCTTTTAATGATGACCTCGATGGTGTGCTGGAACAGATCGCCAAGATAATAACCCATCCAAATTATAACCTGGAAATAACCGTTGGCGCCGAACGCGTGATCAAGCAGGGCATTGAATT
>MEUM01000162.1:0-7214 GCA_001771735.1 Caldifarciminota bacterium RBG_13_43_14
CGGCGGAAGCGGTTAGATATTCAGCCGCTTCATCAGTTCCGGTTGGTTCGGTAAATTGAGCAAGGATTTGAATATAATGTGATTTATCGCTTAGTCTTGTACCTTTGATTAAATGAATCAGATTTTTACCGATTTTCTTTTTGTCTTGATCCGGGATCATTTTCAATAATGCGGATCTCAATAGTTGATTAGGCACAAAAATACAATATTCCGAACCTTCCACCGTATTATTCAAGAATCCGCCGGCATTCAGAATGGTAATATCGGTTTCGACCGGACCTTTCAGATTCACAGCAATGAAATTAACCGGTAAAGGTGTATCAGAAATAGCCGCAAGTTTTAAGATAAACAATTGTTTTGAACTTAGTGCATTAAGTTTTTCATTTATTAAACCCTCAAGTTGTTCGGGGATTTCAATACGGCTTAGGCTTTGCATATCAATGTTCCAGCTATTGTTTGTGTAAGATAAAATACCTTGATCATTCAGTGAACGCATCAACTCGACGATAAAAAGCGGATTCCCGTTGGTCTGTTGATATAACCATTTTGTGAATTCAGATGAATCGATTGTATTCTGACCGGATAATATCTGAATGGGCACAAAGGTTTTGGCGATCAGTGAATTGGTTTCATCAAGGTTGAAACGTCTGATATTTATCTGCCTGGCCTCCAATTCGCCGACCGATGCAGCCGCAACATGGGCGCCGATAAAAATAACTCCTGAATCCTGCAATCCATAGATGAGATAACGCAGCAATTCGAGTTCATATTGTGTAAAATCCTCAATTTCGTCCATTAAAATTACTAATTGCCGCTGCAGTGCAGTCTTGCGCAGTGAATCGCATATCAATTCGAACATTTGGAATTTGTCATTATTTTTGCCGTTAACCGGTTGTAAATTGGTAAATTGTATCAAGCCTTGCAGTAAATTAATGTGTTCATTGGCTGAATAGTGAAAGACCGAATACTTTTGCGATATGAATTTAAATCTTAATTCTTTTATGATTCTAGTCTTGCCAGTGCCGTTTTCGCCTTTTAACAATAATAATCCTTTTTTGTGATCATTGATAATTTGGGTTAATTCAGGTAATTCGATATAAACTGTGGTTGGTATATTGATTTTATACTGTGGGCGAGAAATATCTTTGTGAGATGAATACTTTGCCAGGGTACGGTTAACTTCAGGGAGATTGGGCCGGAGAGCTGGCTCCTTTGCGATCATGCGGTGGCGCAGGGATATCAGATCTTCGGGTTCTTGTACTGTGTCGGCGTCAGTCTGTTTCTGCGAACTGATTATTTTTGAAATAATTATACCCAATGAATATAGGTCGCTGCGTTGATCAATGGCAATACCTTTAAATACCTCCGGGGCAATATAGCCGATGGTCCCGGCCGGTTCGATCGATGCGCCGATTTCTGTGGCAAAGCCGAAGTCGATTAACACGGCACGCTTATTTGAAGCGTCGTATAATATATTTGCCGGGTTTAGATCGCAATGAATAAAATTATTTCTATGAAGAGCGATCAGGGCGCCGGTGATCTGAAGAAGGGCATCGACCAGGGATATTGAAAATCCGTGAAAGCTCTTATTGATTGGCAATCCGTTCACGTATTCTAAGGTAAAAAAGGACCGGTCATCAAATTGTCCATAATCAAATACCTCGACGATATTGGGATGTTTTATGGTTTTCAGGATCTGGTATTCGCGGGTGACTATATTATTATCGATCGGTTTGGTCGAACGGGCGATCTTTAAAGCGATAATTGAATCTTTATCCTTCATCTGATAAAGTACTGCATGATTAGTACGGTCGATCTCTTTGATTATCCTGTATTGTAGAATGAATTCCCCCTGGTTGTTCATTTTTTTAAGTGTATTTAAGTTTATGCCTTTGTCAATCGAGTTAAAAAAAGATGACCTGTGCGGCGATCACGGTGCTTGAAGTGATTGTTTTTTTGAATACAATGTCTTTATGAAAATAGCAATTATTGGCGCCGGTATGCAGGGAAGGATCGCCGCGCAGGCATTAAATAAAAAAGGATATGGCATTACGATTATGGATGCAAATCAACGAAATCTGGCAACGGTTCGATCCTTTTCCGGTTTGAAAAAATCCCAATGCAATGTACAGGATCGAGGCAAATTCTTGAAAATGATACGGGGTTATGACCTTTTGGTCGGTGCGTTGCCAGCTGCCCTAGGGTATTATTTGATGAAATGCGCGATTACGGCGGGCATTGATCTGGTTGATATGTCATATCTTGCTGAAGACCCATTCAAGCTGCAGCGCGCGGCAAAAAAGAAAAAGATAAGAATAGTGCCGGATGCGGGTTATGCTCCGGGGTTAAGCAATGTGCTGGTCGGAAGAACATATAAAGAATGGGGTGGCCTGGATCAGGTTAAGATCATGGTCGGCGGCATACCCCAAAAACCGGTACCGCCGTTTAATTACCATATAACCTGGTCACCGGCGGATCTGCTCGATGAGTACATTCGGCCGACCCGAATAATGGTAAACCGCCGGACAAAAAAAGTACCGACATTAAGCGGTATCGAAGAATTCAACATGCCGGGCATTGGCCGGCTTGAATGTTTTTATACCGACGGTTTGAGAACATTATTAAAGACAATTAAAGCCGGAAATATGGCGGAAAAAACAATTCGCTATGCCGGTCATATCAATATGATTCGTACGATACTGGATGCCGGTTTTGCTGCGAAAAAAAATACGGTGGTCAATGGTTTAACAATTAACCGCCGTGAATATTTGATCGAATTTTTAAAAGAAGAATTGAGCCGCGGTTCAATCCGAGATCTGACCGTGTTGATAATAGAACTAAAGAAAGCCAATAATAAAAGACGTTATCTTTGCATTGACCGCTACGATAGTAAGAATGATATTACCTCAATGGCGAGAATGACCGCCTATTCAGCCGCAGTTATTGCACAATGTATCAAGGATTATCCGGGCTTCGGTGTTATTCCCCCTGAATATCTTGGTATGAATGATGCAATATATGGATTTATTACGCGTGAAATATCGTCTTATAATATAAAAATCAAACGGAGCTGATTACCAGTGCGCCGAAAATCCAATTTAACCGGTTATTTATTTATCTTGCCGGCGCTGTTGGTCATTGCTGTATTTCGCTTTTTACCCATCGTCCAGGCGATACGCATGAGCTTTTACCGTTGGGGCATCGCTGGACCATTGCAGTATATCGGCTTAAAGAATTTTTCTCGACTTTTCATCGATCCGAAATTCTATCAATCATTAGGAAATACTTTCTGGTATGTTATCCTGGTTGTACCAATTACACTGGTTTTATCGATTTTATTTGCCCAGTTGCTGAATAAGTCCATAAAAGGGCGCAGTATTTACCGTACAATTTATTATTTACCGGCGGTAACGTCGATCGTCGCGATATCAGTAGTGTGGAAATGGATATTTGATGCCGATCGAGGGATATTGAATGCAATATTTAATTTTATCGGTATTGAAGGATTGAAATGGTTCAATGATCCGCGGGGGCTATTTGAATTGTTGTTATCGCCAGCCGGCCTCGCATTAAAAGGTTTTTTTGCCGGACCTTCGCTCGCGCTATGCGCATTAATAATCATGTCGATCTGGCATAATGTCGGATATTGTATAATTATTGTGCTTGCTGGATTGCAGAATATACCTGAGCAATATTATGAGGCAGCGCGTATCGACGGCGCCGGATCAAACAAGATATTCTGGTCGATAACTATTCCTCTGCTCTCGCCAACCATCTTTTTTTTGTTTATAACCCAATCGATCATCGCCTTCAATACTTTCACCCCGGTTTATGTAATGACCCAGCCGCCGGGCGGTCCGCTTGGATCCACCAGCTTGCTGATTTTTTATTTATATGAACAGTCGTTCCGTCTCTGGAATCTCGGGTATGCAAACGCGATCGCATTCGTTGTATTTATGATCGTATTCGGTCTTGCTCAGATCCAGAAAAAGTTCTTTGAAAAACGCGTGCATTATGCATGAACGCGGCAAGGTATTAGTTTATATATTGTTGATCACCGGTGCGATCTGGATGCTTCTGCCATTTTTCTGGATGGTGAGCACCTCCTTAAAAACCCAGGATGAGGCATTGAAATTCCCGCCGGATATTTTGCCAAAAAAGATGTTGATCAGCAATTATCTTGAGGCATTCCGCCAGGTTGATTTTTCGCGATATTTTTTGAATACTATTATTATGACCATTGGTACTACCCTGCTTGTATTCTTGACGTCGAGCTTAGCTGCTTATGCTTTTGCCAGGCTCAGTTTTCCGGGACGCGATCTGATATTCATGGTCTTTCTGGCAATGATGATGGTGCCGATGCCAGTTTATCTTGTACCGTCATATGTCATTTTGAGTAAATTAAGATGGATCGATACCTTTTTCGCTCTGATCGTGCCCTGGAGCGCCAATGTTTTTTCAATTTTCCTCCTGAAACAGCATTTTCAGACCATTCCGCAAGAGCTCTTTGATGCCGCCCGAATCGATGGTCTTAATGATTTACAAATACTAACCCGGGTTGTTTTGCCTTTGTCAAAAGCAGTATTGATCACGGTTGGTATATTTCAAGTCGTTACTAATTGGAATTCATTTTTATGGCCTTTAATCGTCACCCATTCAAACAGCATGCGGACAATTCAAACCGGTCTTTCTTATTTTGCCCAGGCTGAATCGACAAATTTCCCTTTGTTGTGTGCGGCATCGACTTTTACGACCATGCCTCTGATCGTATTGTATTTGCTCGCCCAGCGGCAGATCATGGAATCTTACAGCCGGTCGGGATTGAAAGAGTAGCTTAATTTGTAATCCCCCTTGATCCCCCTTTAAAAAGGGGGAATGGGAGAGGTTGACCTTTAGAAAAGGGGGAATGGGAGAGGTTGACCTTTAGAAAAGGGGGAATGGAGGATAACCCTTATGAAAGGGGGATGAAAAATTTCCCCTCCTTTGGTAAAGGAGGGTTAGGGAGGATTTAGTTTCCTCCTTTGGTAAAGGAGGGTTAGGGAGGATTTAGTTTCCTCCTTTGGTAAAGGAGGGTTAGGGAGGATTAGGTTTCCTCCTTTGATAAAGGAGGGTTAGGGAGGATTAGGTTTCCTCCTTTGATAAAGGAGGGTTAGGGAGGATTTAGTTTCCTCCTTTGGTAAAGGAGGGTTAGGGAGGATTTAGTTTCCTCCTTTGGTAAAGGAGGGTTAGGGAGGATTTAGTTTCCTCCTTTTGTAAAGGAGGGTTAGGGTGGATTAGGTTTCCTCCTTTGATAAAGGAGGGTTAGAGAGGATTTGATCAATGATTTCTTATAATCTAAAATTGAAAGTTTTATCTCGTAACCTACGGAAAAAAATGACCTATGCAGAAAGAACACTTTGGTCAAAATTGAGGCTGAAGCAATTGAAGGGGCGCCAATTTTATAGGCAAAAACCTATTGGCAATTATATTGTTGATTTTTATTGCCCAAAAGCCCAGCTTGTTATTGAATTGGATGGTGGACAGCATTATTTAGAAAAAGGTAAACTAAAAGACAATCAACGAGATTTATATTTAAATAAATTAGGATTAAAAGTCTTGAGGTTTTCAGATAGAGATATTTTTATCAATATTGATGCAGTTCTCAAGAGGATATATGATAATTTGTAATCCCCCTTTATCCCCCTTTAAAAAGGGGGAAAGGCTAGTCCCCTCCTTTTGTAAAGGAGGGTTAGGGTGGATTAGGTTTCCTCCTTTTGTAAAGGAGGGTTAGGGTGGATTAGGTTTCCTCCTTTTGTAAAGGAGGGTTAGGGAGGATTTAGGCTTAGGTTATTTCAATACCGGTGGTGAATGTGATTGGAAAATTTTAATGCATGCTTCGACAACTGCGGGATCGTACAGTTCACCGCTTTTTTCTTTTATTTCTTGTAAAGCTTTATCGATGCCGGGAGCTTTACGATAGGGGCGATCAGAACTCATGGCCTCGACCACATCGGCGACCGCAAGAATCTTGGATTCGATCAAAAGATCTTTGTCCCCAATGCCGTTTGGGTAGCCACTGCCATTTATCCTTTCATGATGTTGATAGACGATTTGAGATATCAGCCACGGAAATTTAATCGCTTTTAATATTTCAAAACCTGATACCGGATGGTTCTTAATCAATTCCATTTCATGGCGATCAAGCTTGTTAGGTTTACTAAGAATATTCTCCGGTATTTTTATTTTTCCAACATCGTGGATAAGTGCCGCCAGACGTAGGCTTTTTGTCTGTTCTTCAGATAGATTCATGGCCTGCGCGATCGATTCGGCGAGCATTGATACTCGCCGTTGATGCCCGGCCGTATAAGGATCGCGGGTTTCAACGATCGATGCCATTGTTTCGATTGTACTTTCCAGGACATGAACAAAATTATGAAGATTGTTCTTAAGCTCCAGTTCAGCATGCTTACGTTCGATCGCGTAAAGTACTGATCTTTTAAAACGGCCTTTTTCGATCTTTTGTTTTATCAGGCAATCCTGAGCACCTTCACGTATAAGGTTTATCATTAATTCATTATCGGTCTTTTCGTCGGCGATAATGATAATAGGAATATCGGGAACCGTATTGCAGATCGTTTTTATTATACCGATGCCAAGATTACCGGACTGCCCAATATTCAACAATAGCACACTAAAACCGCCGTCTAATAATCTCTTCATTCCTGGTTCCAATTTAGAAGCGAACTCTACAGCAATTGTCGGCGGTGTCGTTTGGTCAAGTGTTTTTGCGATTAAATTATTTTCCTTTTGGTCGGCTCCAATTATGAGTAGTTTTACGACATCGGTTTTTGCGAAATAGCCGGGTTTGATCTTTTTACTGGCAATCGAGGATGCTTCTTTGGAAGCTGCCGGCAATTCATGTATTCTCTTGCCAGACTTGGATTCGTACATGATTCTATCGGCGCGAGCCAGCAATTCATCGAAAGTCATTGGTTCATCGGGACCATAAAAAGTAGCGCCGATACTTATTGAAAGCTGATGGTCTTTATTCTGGGTTCGGTTGTATTCGCTGAGCCGGTCTTGAAACCTTTTCATGATAATTTCTTTGCTGTCGAGGTTTGCATCAATGGCGGTAATTGCAAATTCATCGCCGCCGATGCGGCTGATCACATCGGATTTTCTAAAGCATTGCCGGCAGATCTCCGCGGCGGCAATAAGAATCCGGTCACCTTCAT
>MEUM01000162.1:7608-8281 GCA_001771735.1 Caldifarciminota bacterium RBG_13_43_14
ATACCAAGAACGCATTTTTTGCCAGAAATTCTTACCGGGTAAGTGCACACTTCAGCAATGACTGTATCACGATTTTTCCGAAGCAGCGTGAACTCATCGGGTCCAGTGCTTTTTCCTAAAGCATTCTTCCCAAGTAAATATGCTGCCCTCGGAATTTCTTGTTTGGCGACAAGATTTAGCTTTAAGAGACTCTTTCCGATCAATTCTTCTCTTTTATAACCGGTAAGCTGTTCAGCGGCAAGATTACCATCGATAATAACACCTTTGAGATCGCTTATATAATAGCAATCCGGAGCATATTCGAAAATTATCTTAAGACGCTCTTCGCTTTCCTTTAAACGTGTGTCCAATCGATGCTTGAACAGCGCCATTTCAATATTGGTAAATAACTCACTGCTGTTAAACGGCTTGACAATGAATGCATAGGGTTCAATTTCACGGCTGCGCTCCAGTATTTCGGCATTAGTATAGGCGGAAATAAATATTATCGGCACTTGCAGAAAAGATTTGATTTTCTTGGCAGCATCGATGCCGTCCATTTTGCCCTTTAGCATTATGTCGAAGACAATAATATCCGGCCGATCTCTTTTAGCAGCCTTTATGGCTTGCTGCCCGGTGCTGGCGACCGCGATTATCTGGAAACCCTGATTTGTTAAAGAGTTCTCAATATCCT
>MEUM01000163.1:0-2266 GCA_001771735.1 Caldifarciminota bacterium RBG_13_43_14
AGTTCGGCTATCCTCGAAAGAATTAGATCAAGGCGAACTCGTTTTTCGGCGGTTAGTTGGAACCGTTCGCGATTTGATTCTGAATCGGGTTGTTCCAGTCGTTCAAGAATACGTTTATATTCTTTATCAACTAAGTTCTTTGGAAGCAAAAAACGGTTGCGTTCAATTAAAATATTCGACAATGATTCCTTGACTTCGTCTTCTATTCTTTTTTCTTCGGCTTTTTTAGTTTGTTTGAGCAATTCTTTTTTCAGTGTTTCAAGGTTATCGAATTTAAGATTACGAGCAAATTCATCATCTATTACCGGCAAAGACCTTTCTTCGGTTTTTTTGACTCTAAAACGGTATCGAGACGTCTCGATCGTTACTTCTTTATGAGAATTCTTGGTTACTCCGACCAGCGCACGATTGAGTTCGTCGGGCAGGTTGCGATCACCGATTTTCACCTGTATATCGGATTCATTTTTTTTAATCTCATTATTCTCAAGGATAGCAAGTTCCATTGTGATAAAGTCATCAACGACCGCTGGTCGATTTACTTCATTTACACTCGAATGGTCTTCCTTCAATTGCTTAATTGCTTGTTCCATGAGATAATCGTCAGGTAAGTTTTCCTCACGGAAAACTTCAAGATCATGATAGTCAGCCAGATCTATATTAGGCATTACCTCAAATTTAAGATGGAATTGTAGGTCGGTTTCTTGTTTTACATCGAACATCTCTGCCTGACTTGCCGGACGCCAATTGTTTTCCGCTAAAATCATATGAAACGCTTCATTAACAGCATCACTTAATGTTTGGGCTTTTAGTTTCGGGCCAAAACGACTACGAATTATGGATTTTGGCACTTTCCCTTTTCTGAAACCAGGTATATTAATATCCCTTTTCACCTTATCGATCTGCTCGGCAATGCCATGCTCAAGTTCATCGGTGGAGATCGTGATCAGCATTTCTTTCTCTAGATTTTCATTGCGAATGATCTGGTATTGCAATATTGCCTCCATTATTGCGGGGAGGGGGATTTGAACCCCCATCCCTTACGGGACTGGATCCTAAATCCAGCGCGTCTGCCAATTCCGCCATCCTCGCGAATAAACACATCGTTTACATTATAGCATGTAAAAAATAATTGTCAAGGAAAAGCGTGTGATTTCTTTATCTTTTTTTTGACGAAATCCGCATTTTAGTAATAAATGACTTTAATAATACAGCAAAACTAATGTAAAAATAAGGAATTATAATAAATCTAAATCTCATATTCTCACTGAACTCAACCAGATTGCATACCGATGTTACATACAAGACCTGAAAGCCGATAAAATATAACAGGATTTTATTGTTATTATCAAGATCGCTATCTTTCACACCCTTAGTTAGGAACCAGGTCATTCCCAGACAGAGAAAGGCTAGATATAAATAGAGTAAGTTGAAATGAACTTTGCGGGTCTGGCCGAAGCGGTTGACAAAATTAGTTTGCCAGAAATTAGATAATATGTTGCCAAGAAGATATTGTTCATAAATATTGACCCAGCCCAGTATTTCCTGTCGGTTTTGTCCTGGGAAAATGATCTTATCCGAGGTTGGCATTAAGAACCGGTACAGAGCCTTTCCAACTGATAGTAGATAATACTGAGGATATTTTATAATAAGCGTTTTTGCAATCTTAAAATATTGTTTTGATATTGATATATATCCTATATGATTATAGTTTGGATAAGAAGTTGACTTATATTTATGATCAAGGACGTTTATTCCGGTAACCGTATCAAAATTGGCAAACTGCCGATATTGTTCCGGACTCTGAAAAGGGGGGATAAGAGCTAGCCGGCTGATTTTATTTTCTTCAACGAGCGATGCTATCTTATTTTGAGGAATGCTCAATGTCATTTTATATAAATTCATGCCATACCACGAATTTAATCCGAACATACCGAACACTAAGCCGTTTTTGAACATTAGGATCACGATGATCAATACTGGAAACACACTGCAGAGCAAGATCCTTTTTATGTCTTTTTTCCGGATCAATATCACTCCCGCAATACAAAAAACGAGCCACAATGGATGGAATGCAGTACGGATCAGCACAATTGATGTCCAGGTATTTATGGCCAGGAATAAATGCAATGTTTTTCCTTTTTCCAGATAGTTATTGATAAGGTATATGGAGATGATTAGTAAGGTTGTGACCGGATAAGTGTAGAATAGCCAATTTTCATAAAGGATAACTGGAGGTGAAAGAATGAAAAAGCCGGTTATTATAAAA
>MEUM01000163.1:2343-5519 GCA_001771735.1 Caldifarciminota bacterium RBG_13_43_14
GATTATGAATAGCGCGATGATAATGATCGGATCTGTAATTTTTTTTACAAAATGCTCGTTCTTCATACCTTCCTAATAACTAGAGATTTAAGATGAAATATCAATAAGATCCAGTATCTAAAAAATACTGATCTTGAAGCGTTTTGGTTTTGAATACACCGGTTTAATATATTCCGGAAGTATGATAGTAGCCGGTAGATCATAGTCTCCGTTCGGTAGCCCAGTCAAAGTTATTTTCACAATAATGGCGCGTTTTTCAAGTGCTTCAAGCCGGGACTGTGGACCCTCTACAATCAAAGTGTCCAGACTGATCTTTTCGGATACGACGCGTTGGTTAGTTGTGTATATCAATTTTAAAGGGATATTGGTTATGATCAATCGATTGGTCGTATCAAGTTGAACTTCGACCCGTACTTTGTTGATGGATAATAAGACCAAAGGAGAAGGACTATTCAATTTTAGAACTTCCCGAAAAGAAGATGTTTGTTTCTTTATGTACAATGTTTCGGAAGGGATGTTTTCCATATCCTGCAGGATCTGTTTTGACCCGGTTGCTTCAACCGTATCGAGCACGATTATTTCTTTAACTGATAAACCCTCTTTGAGAGCGCCGATATAGGGAATGCTTATCGGTATAATTCGATTATCTTTTTCGTCGATCGCGATCGAAATTTCGGTGACCCGATCATAAGTGATATTGATATCTCCAAATGGAAAGGCGTAAATCAGTTTATTTACTGGTATCGATTGGCGACCGAGCTGGACATTATCAATATTGCAGCGTAGCTTGGGGGGCGCCAACCACAAATTAAAAAGATAACTGCCCCGTCCCCAAAAAACAGCGGGTAATGTGCTTACCGAGTCGGTAATAATAAGTGAATCGGCTAGCCCGGTATATATTATCCTCGTCTCTTTTTGAAATACATAATTATCGTCCATGGCAACGAAAAGCCAAAGCCCGACCGCAAAAGTAATGGCAAAGATCTTACGAATAGGGTCATTTATCAGGGCCTTAAGATTATTTTTTAGATCGATCACAATAATATTATAATCATGGATGTCGATTTTTCAAGTCCGGTAACCGTTCACAAGCGATATCATGACCAGAAGATCCATATAAAAAATGCTCCGAAAGTGACGGCCGCGATCGTAAAAGGCATACCAACCCGGGCAAAATCAAGGAACGAAATATTATAACCATTTTTTTTCAATAGTCCGACCCCCACAATGTTTGCTGCTGCACCAATTGGCGTGATATTCCCTCCGATCGTTGTCCCGATTATCGTGCCAAAAAGCAGAATATGAATCGGATAATTGTAGTTTTGAGAGAGCAACATTATTACACTGACCATTGCTGCAAAATACGGTACATTATCAACGAACGCCGAGATAATCACCGAAAATAACACAAGCATTATATAGGTTGTGAGAAGGCTGCCACCGGTGATATTGCCGATCAGTTCGGCGATTAATACTGTTAATCGGGTTTCAGTTAGGGTCCCGACCAGGACGAAAATAGCGGCTAGAAAAAAGAAAGTTTCCCAGTCAGTATCTTTGATTATATTGAATGTCTTTATTTTTTGAGAAAAAAAACTCCAGGACAACGCGATCAATCCCAGCACGACGCAGATCGTCCCACCCAGATAATCCATGAAGCCGCGCATTGAAGAACCGATCGCCAATCCAATGATCAGCAATGCCAAGAAAAATGATGGCACTAAACTGGTGATTTTTTCAACCTTAATGATTTTTATCTTTTCGCGCTGGCGGCGAAAAAGAAAAAATAATACTATCAATGATATCACCGCCGAAAATTCGACTGCAAAAAATAGACTCGGTTTTCCCTGGAAAAAGAAAAAGTCATTAAAGGTCATTCGTGCCGCGCTTGCCAGTATCATGCTTGGCGGATCACCCACCAGTGTTGCAGTGCCTTGAAGATTCGATGATAAAACTAAACCAAGAATGAACGGGACCGGAGACGTTTTAAGTTTACGTGAAACCTCAAATGCGATCGGCGCGATTATCAGCACCGTGGCGATATTTTCAACAAAAGCGGATATTATGCCGCCGAACGCTGATAACCAGATAATCGCCCAGACTACGCTTTTTGAGTGATCGATGATCGTTTCAGCTAAATATGCCGGCACTCTTGAGTGAACGAAAAGTTCGGCAATAACCAGACTGCCCCAGAATATACCGAGTATGTTCCAGTTAATATAGTGGGGGACTTTAAGGATCGGCATAACGCTCATGATCACCATTAAAGCGACTCCGGTCCAGGCAATGATCGCTTTGAAGCGATGGAAGATCGCTATTGCTGCATAAACCGCCAGAAATATCAATATGCAGATTACTTGCTCGTAGTTCATTATTGGATCAAATTCTTGTTATTTCATTTTATCGATAAGCCAGACCATGATCGCTTTCTGAATGTGAAGACGGTTTTCAGCTTGGTCAAACACGATCGATGAAGGTCCGTCAAGGACCTCGTCAGTGATTTCCTCGCCGCGATGTGCTGGTAAACAATGCATGATCAGACAGTCCTTGGGTGCATTTGCGATCAGGGAACTATTCACCTGAAATGGTTTGAAGATCTCCCTTCTTGCCGCCGCCTCATTTTCCTGCCCCATTGATGCCCAGACATCAGTATATATTATATTGGCATTAGCAACTGCCTCCTTAGGATCATGCATCAGAGTTGTTGCTGATGCATGCCCGAGATATTTCTTATCTGGTTCATATCTCTTAGGTGTGGCGATATTAAGTTTGAATCCAAGCCGAGCTGACGCCGCGACAAAAGAATTGCATACGTTGTTACCATCGCCAACATACGCAATAACGGTATTTGTCAGATCATTTTTTTTCTCAATGATCGTGAAAAGATCGCACATTATTTGGCATGGATGTTCCAGATTACATAAGCCATTTATCACTGGTATTGTGGAGTTTTCCGATAAATCTTTAACTGTTTTATGAGTAAAGACGCGGGCCATGATAAGATCAACCCATCGGGATAAGTTCCTCGCTACGTCTGGAATGCCCTCACGTTTACCAAGCTGGATGTCAGTTGGAGCGAGATAAACAGCATGCCCGCCTAATTGAGTCATGCCTGTTTCGAAAGTAACCCTCGTACGCAGTGACGGTTTTTCAAAGATCATGGCCAGGGTTTTACCTCG
>MEUM01000164.1:0-7032 GCA_001771735.1 Caldifarciminota bacterium RBG_13_43_14
CGATCTTGGGCGCTTTTTCCAATAAAACCGTCTCCATATTATTGGACTCGATTATCCCGTAGATCGAAACAACTTGCTGGGGAGTAATGATCTCCCAACGAACCCCGCTCAGCGCGCATTCTTTCTCTATTCCTGACACATAGTCAATCAGAAAAGAACCGCCCCGGTAATTCAATAACCATTCAATATCAATACCTTCTGATAATGCATGATAAGCGACCCCATAAGCCTTCAGATGATCGGTCTGGCTCAAATCCATAGGGATCAAGATCTTATCGGCATGACCAATAATGAAAACTAGTGTAATTATTGAAATGCGCAACAGCAAATTATTCTTCGTTTTTTTTGATTATATCCAGTATCTCGGTTGGTGAAGACGCGGCTTTCAACTGCTCCCGAACCGGTTCTTTACGTAAAAGCCTCGACAGCTTTGCCAGCGCCATTATATATTCGGATTTCTTGCCCTCGGGTGATGCAATCAAGAATATCAAGTGTGATGGCTTACCGTCGATCGCCGAAAAATCAACCCCGTCCGGCGAGCGAGCAAAAGCCAAAACCAGATTTTGTACCGCATTGGTACGGGCATGAGGAATTGCGATCCCATCCCCGATTCCGGTTGATTCAAGATTTTCCCTCTTTGCCAATGCTTTCATGAATTCTTTACCATCCTCGACACATTTATTGGCAACCATTTTATCCACTAATTCTTTGATTGCATCGAGCTTTTCCCTTGCTTTGATATCCATAAAAATCGCATCAGTTTTAAGAAAATCAGAAATCTTTATTAACATCTAACCTCCTTAAAATTACCTATAATTACTTTGTTGTAATCAACCCTGATTGTTCCAATCAAATACCTAAAATCGGAAATCATAGACCGATCACCGGCACCGGGGCGTTTATGAAAATGCGTTTTGCCTCATCTTTTCTCTTGATGATGATAATATCGATACCATAGGATTCGACATAACGACTTACTGCGTTGGATAGGCTGCCTTCTTCCAGATGCAATGATGTCCAGATCCCATTCTCAACCGCTTCATCCTCGGTCAAATAAAGCAATTGCCAGCCGGTCTCTTCAACCGTTCTATAAATATCATCGATCTTCTGACGAAGGGTCTGTGCGAGCCGGTTGATCCGGTGAGTATCTATAACAAATAATACATAAAGCTTGCTTTTTTCCTTTTTACACAGCCCAACCGCAGTATTGATCATTGATTGATCTACCTCATCGGTCATAACCAGCAAAACTTTCTCAAATACCATTATATTTTCTTTGTCCTTTTTCATTTTTTAGGTATCCGGAAATCGATAATTCTGGTTTTTTAGAAATCTCATAAAATATATCTTGACATATCGGTATCTTTAACGATCGCCTTTAATTTCTGTTGCACGATATTGGCATTGATAACCACCCGCTTATCCTTGACCGCCGGGGCATTAAAGAGAAGATCCTCGAGTAATTTGGTCATTACTGTATGCAAACGTCGTGCACCGATATTTTCAGTTGATTCGTTAACTTCAAAGGCGATCCCGGCGATCGTCGAAATCGCGTCGTTATCAAACTGCATATCAATACCTTCGGTTGCGAGCAGTAAACAATATTGCTTGACCAGAGAATTTTCCGGTTCTACCAATATGCGTTTGAAATCATCACGAGTAAGAGCCGAAAGCTCGACCCGTATCGGGAAACGCCCCTGCATTTCAGGGATCAGGTCCGAAGGCTTCTTATTATAAAAAGCACCGGCGGCAATAAATAAAATATGATTGGTCTTGATCAATCCATATTTGGTCATTACACTGGCACCTTCAACGATCGGAAGAAGGTCACGCTGAACACCTTCGCGGGATACATCTGGACCGCTTGTCGACCCGCTGCCCGCGATCTTGTCGATCTCGTCAATAAAGATGATACCGGAATTCTCGGCTCGATGGCGCGCATCGCTGACAACCTCCTCCATATCGATCAGTTTTTCTGCTTCCTCGTTTTGCAAATAACGCAATGCCTCTTTCACCGGCATTTTTCGTTTTGTTTTTTTCTTTGAAAACCTGCCCCCCATGGCATCTTCAAGCGCGACGCTCAAATCCTCGATACCCGTCTGGCTGAAGATCTCGATGAAGGGCATTTTTTGGCGCTGGATCTCAAGCTCGACCAGCCGATTATCGAACTTACCCTCATGCAAGAGCTTTCTCATCTTTTCTCGTGTATTGACTGGAGGTTCCTGAATATCATCCGCATCGGGTGCTTTTTTAACAATCGTCCTGGCCACCGGCAATAGAAGATCCAGTATTCTCTCTTCAGCGTATTCCCGCGCCTTGGGCTCGACATTCTGAGTTTTTTCCTGCTTTATCATGCTGACCGCGATCTCGACCAGTTCCCTGATCATCGATTCAACATCACGCCCGACATAACCGACTTCCGTGAATCTCGATGCCTCCACCTTCAGAAAAGGCGCACCGGCAATCCGGGCTAAACGTCGCGCGATCTCGGTTTTACCCACCCCGGTTGGACCGATTAAAATTATGTTATTGGGATAAATATCGTCTTTTATTCGATCAGTGACCTGCTGACGACGCCAGCGATTTCTCAATGCAATAGCCACCGCTTTCTTTGCATCGTTCTGTCCGATCACATATTTGTCGAGGTGAGCCACAATTTCTTGAGGCGTAGGAAAAGCGCTGGACTTTTCGCCCCTGGGCAACGCTTTATCCTCCATTATTAGTATTATACTAAATAGTAGGTATTTGTCAAGAGAGATAAAGAAGATGCTCTCTAATCGATTCACATCTTGACAATATCATTAAATTTGGTAGTATTAATTAATGGGTGTGTATATAACAAAAACCTTGCTTGGCTTGATATTCCCGGTGTTTCTATTGAGTATCAATCCCCAAGACCTCACCCACAGCCCCAACAATATTTTATATGTTAATCCAGCCGCTGGTGAGATCCGATTACGGGTAAAAATGAATACGGTCGATAAAGCGACCTTGATACTCAAAAAAAATGTGATTGCAATGCAAAGCGCATTCAGTGACGGTGGTTATGATTATTTCTTAGCGACCACTACGCCGTTCGATTCAACGGCTGGTTATTTCTTCGTACTGAAATATGGCAATGACACACTTATTTATCCGGCTGGTGAAACACTATATGCAAGAGTACCTTATTATACCACGCCGGAATGGGCCAAGGGTATATCCTATTATTCGATTTTTCTGGATGGCTTTTATAATGGTTTATCCGACAATGACCGCCCGCCTTCTCAAGCCTGGGAATCATCACCCAAACCCTGGCATTCCTATGGTGGTGATCTTCGGGGTCTGATAACCAAAATACCGTATCTTGACTCACTCAATATCGATGCGGTCATAATCCAGCCGATAACTCTGGCCTCTTCCAATCATAAATATAATGCCCGTGAATATTCGCTCGTTGACTCGGCTTTTGGTGATACGCTGGTCCTTAAGGACGCGATCAATCAACTCCATAATCGCGATATTAAAGTGCTTATGAGCCTTGTTTTCACGCATACCGGCAACGATTTTGCCGCCTTCAATGATGTCATCACCAATCAACTGGCATCACGATACGCCAACTGGTATCTGGTGGATTCCTGGCCGATAAAAACATCGCCGCCAAGCTATCAGTGCTGGCTTAATGATCACCGATTTCCAAGGCTGAATCTTGCCAACAGTCAGGTAATCAATTATGCGATCGGCTACGTCGAATACTGGCGTCATTTTGGTTTTGATGGTTTTTATATTGGTGAAAATGAATCCATTGATCCGCTTTTCGCTAAAATGTTGAGGAATTATGTGAAGCCAAAAGCTCAGAATATTCTCCTGATCGGCAGCGATGATCGGTTGATCAGCGGCTATGGTTTTGACGGCATGCGCAATAAGAATTTAACCAATCTGCTCCGTGACTTTTTCATCGATCGAAAGTTAAGCGTTAGTGAATTCGATCTTTCCTATCGTCGTCTGCTATTTTTCAAACCTCCCCAGGTCAATACCATAAATTTGATCTCTGTATCCGATTTTTCCGGAAGGTTCTGGAAGGATGATCATGATGATCTGGTCCGACTAATGTTCGCTTTTATCTTCACCTCGGTTGGTTCTCCAGTATTGTTCTACGGTGATGAAGTTGGTTATCGAAAAGCGGTCTTTTTGAATCCGGGCAGCTTCCCCTGGGACGCAAATAATCAGGATCGAATATTATATTACGATATTCAAAGCCTAATCGAGATCCGTCGCAATAATCCGCAATTACGCAGCAGTAATTTCTATCCATTATACGTAAATGACATAAATCGGGTGTATGCATATGATCGTGGCGGTATCATTATCGCCCTGAACTGTGACAATAATCCATCCTACATCGAATTACCCGCCTGGAACGGTACCTATATAGATCTCATAAATGGAGAAAAGATTTTTGTCAGCCTGCAGAAATTAAGAATCACAGTCGAAGCCCGATCTTTCCGCATATTGAAACGTGAAATTTAAGCTCACATCGCCTTATAATCCAAAAGGCGATCAACCATCGGCAATCGACGATCTAGTCAAAGGCATAAGAGCCGGACGTAAATATCAGACATTGCTTGGTGTGACTGGATCAGGCAAGACCTTTACCGTCGCTAATGTGATCGAAAAAGTACAAAAACCGACCCTGGTAATCTCTCACAACAAAACACTTGCCGCTCAGCTTTACGGTGAATTCAAACAGTTCTTCCCGGAAAATGCGGTTGAATATTTTATTTCGTATTATGACTATTATCAACCTGAAGCATATGTGCCGGAAACAGACCTTTATATTGAAAAAGATGCATCGATCAACGAGGAGATCAGTCGGCTTCGACTGCGAGCGACCTCATCCCTATTGACCCGGCGCGATGTCATAATAATTGCATCGGTATCCTGCATATACAACATCGGGTCACCGGAAGAGGTACAGGAATTGGTTGTAACCTTGAGCAAAGGATCGGCCGTGAACCGTGAGGAGATATTGACCCGGCTGGTCGACATTCAATACAATCGCAATGATATTGATCATCGACGGGGCACATTCCGGGTACGTGGTGATGTCATTGATGTCTGGCCGGCGGACGAAGATCTTAGCGTTAAAATCGAACTTTTCGATGATACGATCGAAAGTATCAAATTCTTCGATCCGGTAACCGGTAATATTATCGGCGACACCGATAATCTGGTGATATTCCCGGCCCGGCAATACGTCACTACCCGTCCGCGAATCGAAGAGGCGACCGTGAAGATAAAAGAAGAACTGAAGGAACGGGTAAATAAACTTGAAAAAAACGGAAAATTACTTGAAGCCCAGCGCCTAGTCCAGAGGACCAACTATGATATGGAAATGCTGGTCGAGCTTGGCTACTGCAGTGGCATAGAGAATTACTCGATGCATTTATCCGGTCGGAAACCCGGAGAAAGACCTTTTTGTCTGATCGACTATTTTCCCAAGGACTTGCTGGTGATCATTGATGAATCCCATGTTACTATCCCTCAGTTGAACGGTATGTATGAAGGTGACCGCTCGCGTAAGCAGACCCTAATTGATTTTGGCTTCAGATTACCATCAGCGCTTGAGAACCGCCCATTAAAATTCGAAGAAATCACTCAGCTTCTAAATCAGGTCCTTTGCATTTCGGCGACCCCGGGACAATGGGAGATCGAACAGTCGAACAAAATAATTATTGAACAGATAGTTCGGCCAACCGGCATTATCGATCCCAAGGTGACGGTGCGACCAGCCGGTCAGCAGGTTGACGATTTGATCAATGAAATTCGTAAACATGTCGACCATAATGAACGCGCGCTCGTTACAACCCTGACCAAAAGAATGGCTGAAGACTTAGCCGAGTATCTTAATGAGATCGGTATCAAAGTACGCTATATGCACTCCGAGATCGATGCCCTGCAGAGGGTCGAGATTCTCAGGGGTTTGCGCCTCGGTGAATTCGATGTCCTGGTCGGTATAAACCTTTTGCGTGAGGGTCTTGATCTACCCGAAGTTGCACTGGTCGCTATTCTGGATGCGGATCGTGAAGGCTTTTTGCGCAGTGAACGATCATTGATCCAGACCGCGGGCCGGGCTGCGCGCAATGTCCGCAGTGAGGTTATAATGTATGCCGATGAAATCACCGAATCAATGGCGCGGGCACTTGGTGAAATGGAAAGAAGACGCCAGAAGCAGATCGCCTATAATGTAAAGCATACTATAACGCCCACCAGCATTGTGAAAACTCGCGAAGAGATAATCCGGGCGACGTCGGTTGCCGATCATAAGTTCCAGGCACCGCGCGGTGAAGAAAGTCTTGAAGAGATCGCGAAATTGTATGAAGCAATGGCTCGGGCGGTTGCAGAAATGGAATTTGAAAAAGCGGCCGAGATCCGCGATCGTATCAAGGATATCAAGAAAAAACTCGATAAAGTTAAAAGGAGGAAATATCTTAACGCCAAAAGAACATAGAGCATGTCTTAAAGTCGTTCGCGCGGCTCTAAAAGAGGATATTGGACGCGGTGATATTACCACCGGATCGATAGTTCAAAGTGAAAAGACGCTCGGCATAATTTTTCCGAAATCCGATGGTGTACTGTGCGGTATCGGGATCGCGGAAATGGTGTTCGGCGAAATCGATACGCGGATCAAGTTCAAAGCGGAAATGCAGGATGGTAAATCTTTTTCACCAGGGATGACGATCGCAACGATAGTTGGTCCGGCCGCGGGCTGCCTTACCGGCGAACGTGTAGCCCTGAATTTTCTTCAGCGCCTCAGCGGTATTGCAACCATTACCGCCCGTTTCGCGGCTGCGGTCAAGGGACAGGTTAAAATTCTTGATACCCGCAAGACCACACCGGGTTTGCGTTTGCTTGAGAAATATGCCGTGCGCGTCGGCGGCGGCCACAATCATCGCCTTGGACTTCATGATATGGTCTTGATCAAAGATAATCACATTGAGATCGCCGGCAGCATCAGCGCGGCGGTCGAGGCGGTGCGTAAATTTCATCGCC
>MEUM01000164.1:7055-8653 GCA_001771735.1 Caldifarciminota bacterium RBG_13_43_14
AAAACTCTTGATCAACTCAAAGAAGCATTGAAATTGAAAATCCAAAGGATAATGCTCGATAATATGAACCTGGTCCAGATTCAGCGTGCGGTCGATATTGCCCGCGCGGTCCATCCTGACATCGAACTCGAAATAAGCGGTGGCATTGATATTCACAATATTGAAGAATATGCGAATTCCGGGGTCGATTATATATCGATCGGAGCCTTGACCCACTCGGCACCGGCAATTGATATCGCCCTAAAAATGAAATCCCTTGGCCATATTGAATCCTGACCGCTTCCTTAAATCACTAATAAATTACGAATTACGACCGGGCTATGCTTATAACCTGGCCGATTATGAACGATTTCTTTCCTGGTTCAATGACCCTCACCTAAGTATCGGCAAGGTCATTCATATTGCCGGAACTAAAGGCAAGGGTTCAATCGCGGCCGTGATTGATTCATGCCTGCGCGCTGCCGGATACAATGTAGGCTTATACACCTCTCCCCATCTGAGCCGGGTCAATGAACGTATAAAATATAATGGCCGAGAAATTTCTAAGGTGCGTCTTACTAATTATCTAAAATCAATTAAACCGTTCGTTAAAAAAGGCCGGGCCGCTCGAACATTTTTTGAGGTTCTCACTACTGTGGCCTTTATGAACTTTCGTAACCAAAAATGCGACTTTTCAGTGCTCGAAGTTGGACTAGGCGGACGGCTTGACGCCACCAATGTTGCCAAACCTCTGATCTCGATCATCGCACGTATCGGTTATGACCATATCAATCTACTCGGTACAAAATTATCGCAAATTGCCCGAGAAAAAGCCGGGATCATTAAACCGGCAACGCCAATTATCACGATTCAGCAGCGTCGAAGCGCCCATCAAATCATTGCATCAATTGCCCGCGCTAATGCTTCACCCCTGCTGATCGCGGACCAGCATATTAAAATTGAGGTAAAAAATTTATCATTAAAAGGAACCGATATCGAGATCAAGGGTATATGGGGTAATTTCAAAACAAGACTACCTCTTCTCGGCCGACATCAGATCGAAAACCTTAAGATCGCCCTGCTGGCATTATATGAATGCCGGAAGTACGGTTATCACATCGGCAAAAATGCACTTATCCAAGGCATAAAAAACCTGCATTTGCCCGGCCGATTCCAGGTGATACGGCAAAAACCCTTGATCATCTTTGATTGCGCGCATAATCCGGATTCATTCCGGGCGCTTCATAAAAATATTCAGGACTTTGATCTTAATAATTTTATTTTGATTTTTGGAGCCAGTAAATTCAAAAATATAAATTATTGCATCAATAACATATTCCCAATGGCTGAATCTATAATTCTGGTCCCGCTTAACAATCCCCGTTCATTTACAATCGATGCATTGCTCAAAAAAACATATCGATTCAAAAACAAAATAATAACCGCAACCTCGGTCAAACAAGCACTGAATTTAGCTTGGCGCTTAGCGCCGAAAAAACCAATACTGATAACCGGTTCATTCTTTCTATGGTCTTTCGGTGATCACATTTGATGATAATGCACTAAATAGTATGACCGAATCACTAATACAGCTTATTAATGAAGCAATTAATGGCAGT
>MEUM01000165.1:0-11746 GCA_001771735.1 Caldifarciminota bacterium RBG_13_43_14
GACTCTAAATGAATACCGCAAGCGTATTGAAAAGGATGCTGCCCTGGAGCGCAGATTTGCACCGGTTTTTGTTGGTGAGCCGAGCGTCGAGGATACAATCGAGATACTCAAAGGTTTACGCAGCCGTTATGAATCGCATCACGGTGTTGTTATCGATGATAATGCGCTGGTCGCAGCGGCAAGGTTGTCGGAACGGTATTTGACCGAAAGACAATTACCGGATAAGGCGATCGACCTGATCGATGAGGCATGTGCCCGGGCGCGCATCGAAGTTTATTCCATGCCGGACGATCTCAAGGAAATGGAAAGGCAGCTTGAGGCTTATAACCGTGAAGGCAAAGAGGCGGTTGATAAGCGCAATTATGAAAAAGCAGCCGAGCTTCGGGATGCAGCCGAAAAATTGCAGAAAGATTATCGACGGAAAAAGAATGAATGGATGAAGCAGCGTGGTATATGCGACAAGGTCACCGAAGACGATATTGCCCATATCATCGCTTCCTGGACCGGCATACCGGTTTCAAGAATGCTTGAATCGGAAATGGATAAGCTGTTGAACATGGAAGAACGCATACATGAAAGGTTGATCGATCAACAGGACGCAGTGATTGCGGTAAGCGATGCGATACGCCGAGCACGGGCCGGGTTGAAAGACCCCAAACGTCCGATCGGTTCATTCATATTCCTGGGCCCGACCGGCGTTGGTAAAACCGAGCTTGCCAAGGCACTCGCTGAATTCTTATTCGATACTGAAGAAGCGATCGTTCGTATCGATATGAGCGAATATCAGGAGAAGCATACTGTATCCAGATTGATCGGCGCACCGCCCGGTTATATTGGTTTTGAAGAAGGCGGACAGTTGACCGAGGCCGTGCGGCGGCGACCTTATCGAGTGATCTTATTTGATGAATTTGAAAAGGCTCATCCAGAAGTATTCAATGTCATGCTCCAACTACTTGATGATGGGCGGTTGACCGATGGACAAGGCCGCACCGTTGATTTCAAGAACACGATCGTGATCATGACCTCGAATTTGGGCAGTGAGATAATAATCGATTCATTGAAAAATGGTAAAAACGATTTTGAAAAGGTCGGGCAGGATGTTTATCAAATACTGCAGCGCAGCGTCAAGCCTGAATTCTTGAACCGTATCGACGAAGTGATAATATTCAAGGCTTTAAGCTATGATGAAATCAAAGGTATTGTGGAATTGGAATTGAGGAAAGTGATCAAGAATGTAAAAGAATTCGGATTTGATATTCAGTTTTCCGACGCGGCCAAGGATTTTATCGGCCATGAGGGATTTGATCCGGTTTATGGTGCGCGGCCTCTACGCCGGGCAATACAGCGTTTGATCGAAAACCCGCTTTCCAAAAATATCATCAGCGGCAAATTCAAAAAGGACAGTGCGATCAATGTGGATATTGAAAAAGGTGAAATAATATTTCGTTAGAATTTTGAGGAAGTGATTGACATTCTGACATATAATTAAATGAACAAGACTATGAAAATATCACGAGCAAGAGCTGTCAAAATGTCAAGCACCGTCCCCATCGAGTGGCTTTTAAAGGGTGATGTATCGATTCAGCATCAAGTACATCGGGACCTACTACGCTCAGATGCAAAAATCCTGCTGAAATTACAGAATAAGATCGCGAAGCAGGGATGGGGCGCGAGATTTTTATCCAAACAAAGAGCAGATGGTCATTGGGGTCGTGGTTTTTATCAGCCCAAATGGACATCCACCCATTACACATTGCTTGATTTGAAAAACATCGGTTTGCCATCTACGAATGAACAGGCAAGGAAAAGCACTTGTATGATATTCGATCAGGCGATCGGACCGGATGGCGGTATTAATTATTCGAACACGCCGGCAACCCGGCGCCGGGGCAGCGATTTATGTATCGATGGTATGGTGTTGAATATTGCATCATATTTCAGGGTTATGCATGCGCAGTTAAAAGTCATAATAAACCTATTGCTTTCCAAACAGATGAAAGACGGTGGCTGGAATTGTGCTTGGCATTATGGTGCAGTTCACAGCTCCCTGCATACAACGATAAGTGTTTTAGAGGGATTTCTTGAATATAGAAATACTGGAAGCAATTATCAAATAGAGAATATTTTAAAGGCGGAAAAGAAAGCAGTTGAATTTATTCTAAAGCATTACTTATGCAAATCACATCGAACTGGAGAGATAATTGATGCAAAAATGCTAATGCTTTCATATCCGTCCAGATGGCGCTATGACGTTTTAAGGGCATTGGATTATCTCCAGTTCGCCGAGATCAAATTCGACGCAAGAATGAGATTCGCGCTTGAAGTAATCCTGAAAAAGCAAGCGCAAAACGGAAAATGGCCCTTGCAGATGAAGCACACGGGCGCTGTTCATTTTGATATGGAAAAGATCGGGCAATCAAGCCGTTGGAATACGCTTAGAGTGCTGAGAGTCATGCAATTCTATTCAGATATCAATGCAGTTTAAAAAATTACTTGAATATTCTAAAAGACTGAAATCAGAAGCTTCACGCAATGCTAAAATCGAAATTATTACCCAGTTTTTGAACGGTCTTGGGTCAAAAGAAGCTGATAGCGGCGTTCACTTTATTGCCGGTCATTTGCCTCAAGGTAAGATCAATATTGGCTGGAAATATCTGTCTGAATTATTAAAGCTACCGAGTAAATCCGGAAAATCATTAGTTTTGAACGATATACATATTTCTATGGATAAAGTCAGTAAGGCAAGCGGTAAAAAGAAAATTGAGATATTAAAACCAATATTTGAACTCCTGAACAATGAGGAACGAAAATATTTGATATCCTTGATCTTTAGTGAAGCTCAACAAGGAGCTGGCGAACTTATTGTTAAAACGGCAATTGCACGATATTTCGATATAAATGATGATGAAATTGAACAATTATATTTACATAATCCTGATCTTGGTAGTTTATTTGCTCAACTCAAAGTCCAAGGTAAAAGCGCAATCGAGCAGATAAGTATACAACTTTTTAAGCCGGTAAAACCAATGCTTGCTCAAGTTTCTGAATCGATCGAAGAAGTGATTAGAGAACTAGATCAGGCGGCAGTTGAATACAAGCTCGACGGGGTGAGGATACAGGTGCATCGTAATGAGGATGAAGTGCGCATTTTTTCTCGTAATCTTAAGGACATGACAATACATTTTCCGGATCTCGTAAGCTTAATAAAAGAAATTCCAGCGAAACGATTTATCTTGGATGGCGAAGCAATTGCCCTGGATGAGCACCACAAAATAGTACCTTTTCAAATACTTGCCAGGCGTACAACCCGTAAAAGGGATATTGAGAGAACAATGGAGGATATACCCGTTTTCCCACAATATTTTGATATAATTTTTATCGATGATCAGGATCTTACTTCTCTTTCTTATGAGGATCGATACCGCGCGCTTAATGATCTTATTAAGGATAAAGCTCATCTTGCAGCCCGTACTTTGCCAGTTAACCCAGCCGTAGCAAGACAATTCTTTGATCAATCTATACAATCGGGTAATGAGGGTATTGTTATTAAATCACTGGATTCATCATACCGACCGGGTAAACGTGGCAAACACTGGTTCAAAATAAAAAGGGTAAATACGATTGATTGCGTGATCCTAGCGGCCGAGTGGGGCTATGGTCGCCGTACGGGCTGGCTTTCTAATCTCCATCTGGGTATCTATGATGAAACCAAGACTAAATTCCTTATGGTCGGCAAAACCTTTAAAGGCTTAACTGACAATATGCTAAAATGGCTTACTGAAAATCTGCCCAGGATTGCGGTGCATAAAGACCGCTGGACAGTTTATGTAAAACCGCAGGTTGTGGTCGAAATAGCTTATAATGATGTACTGAAGAGCCCGAGATACGATTCTGGGGTCGCGCTTCGTTTTGCTCGCGTAAAGCGAATTCGCGAAGACAAAAATTCAACCGAGATAAATACGATACTGGATATAGTAAACGCTTAGAGTAAGCACTAAGCAGTAGGCAGTAAAAAATAAAGTCCAAAATAAAATTACTTTCATTCGACTTTTATAAATTTCTTAAAACAAGCTTTGCTTTCGTTCTCGATTTTCACGAAATAGGCTCCTGGAGCAAGTTCACAAATGCTAAGTTGATGATCTTCGGATCCATTTATACAACAGGTTTTAAGCTTTTTGCCAGTGATATCATAAATGACAATTTTAAGATCCGTTTTGATGGTCCGCCCAATCTGAAGATTCAAACAATTTTTGCAAGGATTAGGATTGAGTACAAATTCTTTTTCAAATAAATTTTCTTTATTCTCGGTAATATCAAGGTAAGGTGTTTTTTCAAAATAGACATCATGATTATAAGGATAACTTACACAATGAGCCCAGAGTAGAAGTAAATCATTGTCTTCAGTGAAAAAATGAGGTTGGGTATTATTGGTCGCATCCGCCGTGAGCTGTTCCTGAGGTTCCCAGTTGACCGCGTCATACGATCTGCGACGCCATAGATTATAAGCGGGTGCTTGATAGGTGGCATAATAAACCATATAAGCCCCATCCGGCATTTGATTTGCAAAAGGATCATGGGAATTACCCTGGAATGTGAGTTGAATCTCACTGCTCCAGTTTACCCGATCGGTTGAGGTTCTTACAAAGACCTCATACTGACCACCGCCGATATTTCGATGATAGGTATACAAATAAGTGCTATTAGTGTGTTTCATAACCCGAGGACGATAGCCGCTAGTACCAACCAGTGTTCGGAGCGTATCCCATTCTTCGTTATATGGTTTATGGGCAATATAAGCGCCGCTGGGTCCGCGATAGCTCATGGTCAGCGAGCTGTCCGGTTCAAGAATAACATTAGGGTCATAATACATAGTGCTGGTTATCCACCCAAGATTGATGCGCCCTTGCCGGTTCCAGGCAAGACCATCAAGGGAATAAGCCGCATAGATTCCGTACTGACCGTCCTCATTGGATGCATACCATAGCCATATCGTATCGCCAGGCATTTGTACATAACTTAAAGTTGCCTGATCACCGGTTTCGACAATGATCGGTTGCACTGCTGTCCAGTTATTGCCGCCATCGGTTGAGAAAGTTACATAAAGATCGCCTGACGCCCAGTCAGGATTACGGCAAAAAACCACCATTAAACGGGTGTCGTGAAGTCGCGCGATCCATCCTTCATAATCATTTCCCGGACCGCCGGATACCACAACCGGCGCAGCATGGGTCAAGTGCAAACCAATCATAAACAATAACCAAGTAATTGAATGATATGTTAGACGCATAAAACCTCCTTTATAATTGTATCAAAAAAATATTGTATGGCAACAATTAATTCAAGTTATTGCACATTGACAAAATGTTGGTTTTATTTAGTATTATGATACAATAAAATTGAAGGAGGTAGGGGTTATGGATTTCTCAAAAAAACCTATGGTGGAGATAATATATCGTCAATCGCGTATCGCCAAGGCTTTAGGGCAACCAGCGAAGTATTCAATTATAGATTTTCTTTTAAATTCAGGACCTACATCTCTTGATCGTCTTTCTAAAGCTATTCATCGTTCGAAAACTACTACATGTTATCACCTGTCGAAATTGAAAAGTCTTGAACTAGTGCGCTATGAGACAAAAACAAGTGGCGTTATTTACTGGATAAAATACGAACCGGAACTTCGTGGTATCATACAAGCTCTGGAATCATATATCAAACGTGCGATGAAAAACATTGGTAGTGAAACCTAGCTAATTTGAGCATTCTAACATGTTAGAATGTTAGCATGTTATAATGATAAAATAATATGGAGGAGGTCCAATGGGAGATGAATCATTATTTGATCGGGTGGCGCGGTTTCATGACTACGAACAAGAAAATTATGCTATGATGTTTTTTAATACAAAAATAAATCCCGTTAGAGAACTCCGTCCTCTAACGGGAATGCGCGACGGCGGTATTAAACCGCCGTCTGCTTTATACGGAAATAACAACCGATTAAAATCGGTGGTTTTCTCTAACGGGATAAATAGCCCGATCGGAAGAATAATCCTGGTCTGGCAGCGTGAAAAAACAACAAAACTAATACGGTTGATATTGCCTTCGGAACGGTTTTTATTATCTACGCATCGCTATACGCGTGGCAAGGACCGTTCTATTGATCAGTTGATCAATGCAATACACGGCTATTTTGATGGATCCCGGAAAAGATTGCCGCTTGATCGGCTTGACTGGTCGGTTTGCTCGACTTTTCAGCAAAAGGTTTTGAAGCACGAGTGGCTGATCCCGTACGGAAAAGTCAGCAGTTATCAAAATCTGGCTGGGAGCGTCAGGGATACTCGCTGCCGCCGCGCGGTTGGTTCGGCCCTGGCCCGTAATCCATTTCCAATTATTATTCCGTGTCATCGTACTGTGCGCAGTGATCTCAGTCTGGGTGGTTATCGAGGGGGATTGAAATTAAAACGATGGCTGCTTGAACATGAAGGCGTAGAATTTGATGCAAGCGCCAGAATATTAAAAAAATTTTTCCGTGATTGAGTTAATCGGGATACTTGATTATTCTATTTTAAATTCCCAGCTGCAATAAAAGTCATCCGGATGTGCATCTGGGGGACAACACAAACAGGTTGTTTTTATGCGTGGGTCGATCGTTTTGGCAAAATTGCTGTATTCAACGATACCGACCGGTTTACAGGGAAAATCGGGTAAATTTCTTCTTTTCCTTGATTCCTGGACGCGACAATTCAGCATTCTGAACACACATCGATTATCCGTGACCTCAAGTATTTTCTGGACATTGATATACGCATATAATCTGAATTTCAAAGCCTGGATCAGCGCCGGTATACCGCTGTTCGGTCTAATCTGCAAACGTTGCATGATGCGTTTAGCTTCGATCTGGGTGAATTGTTCCCAGGCATTCCGATCGAGTTCGATTGCCGTATCGATGCCGAATTTTTTTTCGGTTTCAAGAAACCAGAGGCCGTCGTGCGCAATCCAATTCTTGGCCGCATCCTGAAGTAAAAGTAGTAATTGTTCTTTTGATATATCTTTTGGTTCAAGCATTTTACGTCCCGCCACTCTTGGTATAAAATATTTTTTTATGATGTTCCCTTATTTTTATCAGTCCCTTACCCTGCATGTCATGAAGCTTTGCGTTCAGTGTTCTTTTGCTCAGGCCGGTAATCTTTATGATATCCTGTATTGTCAAAGGTCGCCGGTAAACAGCATTCAGAATAAGATCATATTGTTTTAAAACCGCATCGATCGGCGCACGGAGCTTGAAATCAGCAATGATCTCGCAGCGTTTACCGAAAATCCTGCGAATACGGATTATTTCTTCACGACTCAAGGGTAGGGCATAACTTTCCGAAGGCGGTCGGACTACGGTGTTGAGTTGTATCCGATCCGGATTAATACGGTCGATTATTTTTTTTAGTTTACGGATTTCATCAAGCTGGTCATTATAACCCTTTATCAGCATTATTTCAAGCCAGATCTTTCCTGAATATGTCCGGCGAAATTTTATCATGCCATTTATGATCCGGCTCAGGTTTAGCCGGGGATTGGGACGGTGTATGCGTATAAAAACCGATTCGGTCGCAGCGCACAAGGTTGGCAATACGACATCGGCCCGGGCTAGATCTTTTTGCACGCTGGGCAGGTGTAATAATGAACCATTCGTGATCACCGCGATCGGAATTTTAGTAATTTTTTTTATCTCGGTTATTAAATACCCTAAACGCCGATGCAAGGTCGGTTCACCGGATCCGGAAAAGGTCAGAAAATCGATCCGCTTTTTTTGGGCAATTGTTTTTCTTATTTCTATAAGGACATCATCGACCGGAGTATAATTACGGCGTTGAGCAGAAAGACAGATGGTCGAACCTACCTGGCAATATATGCAGTTAAAAGAACAAGTTTTACTTTTTATTATATCTATACCCAGCGAAGATTGTAAACGCCGGGACGGGACCGGTCCGTAAATATATTTTCGGGGCATCAAGTTTTTAGGAAGATTTTAGTTTCGCGATACGATTCGTTGAATCAATGACCGCGATCTTCGGAGTTATTTTTTGTTTTTGTTCGATGGGAATGAACATGTATGACAGTATGCACAATTTATCTCCCGGCTTTCCTTTATGAGCGGCTGGTCCATACAGTATGAATTTGCCCGATCCGCGTTTTTCCGGGATCACATAGGTCTCGAATCTTTCGCCGTTATTGTAGTTAAGAACCTGTACTTTTTCATCAGGCAGTAAACCGACCGCATCCATGATCTTGCGGTCGATACCCATGCTTCCTTTATAATGCAGTCGCGTGCTTGTGATCCGGGCTTCAGTTATTTTTGACTTCAATACTTCTATATATGGTGATATCGTTTTATATTGTTTTGTCCAGTCCCTTATCAATGATCGGTGACTGGCGAATTCTATTTTCGGCAGGTTTTTTAAAGGGGCAAAACGGGCGGCATCACAATCTGATCCCGGTTTCAATCGGGTACTTACGGCAGTCAATTCATAGCCGATAAGAAGAACATTGCCATAGATTCGGGTTGGTTCGAGATAGGCACCGATCAATTTCTTGATTGAACCATTAACTCCGGTTTCTTCATACAATTCCCTGATTACTGCATGCTCCGGTGTTTCCTTCTGTTCGATGAATCCCGAAGGTAATGCCCAGGTGCCCTGGCATGGTTCGACACCACGTTTTACCAGTAATACCTCATTACGATCGTTGACCACAAGCGCGGCGACCGCGGGAAGCGGATTTCCATAATATACCCATTTACAGTTGGTGCATTGCATGTAAACGTTACCGGCATCCGGTAATTTTGTGAGCTTGGATCGGCAGATCGGACAAAATTTCAATTTTTCCATTCATTACATTATATTTAAGAAAAGACGAAAATCAACACTAAAATTTCCGAGAAAGCAAAAAATCATCAATACGTTAATATTGACATGAACATATTTTTTTGATAATGTCTAAACATAAAAATGCAGAGACCAGGGATGATTTTTGATATAAAAAAGTACACCATTCATGATGGCCCAGGAATCAGGACCACAATATTTTTAAAGGGATGTCCATTACACTGTCAATGGTGCCAGAATCCCGAGAGCATGAGTTTTAGACCCGAAAGGCTCGACCGGCCAAGCCGGCATTTCTATGTTAACTCACCGTGGGTCACGGATCGCATGACGATTGGCAAATTGATATCAGTGAATCGGATAATAGACGAAATAATGAAAGATACGGTTTTCTACAAGGCATCAGGTGGCGGTATAACAATATCCGGGGGCGAACCGCTCGCTCAGATCGATTTTGTGGATTCATTGCTCAAGGTCTGTAAAAAAAACCGGCTGCACACGGTTATTGACACTTCTGGCTATGCTGATTGGGCGTGTTTCGAGAAAATCCGCAGACAAACCGATCTCTTTTTGTACGATATGAAGATTTTTGATCGAAAAGCACATATCAAATATACCGGAGTCGATAATACAATTATCTTTGAGAATCTGGAAAAGCTCATTGCAACCCGTGCTAAAATAGCAATTCGGTTTCCTTTGATCCCACAAGTAACCGATGCAGTCGCAAATATGCGAGCGATCGGGAATTTTTTGAGCAAGAACAAGATCAGGGAAATAGATATTTTACCCTTTAACTTCCTTTGTTATGAGAAATACAATCGCATTGGAAAACGATATCCTTTTAGATCCAGCCGAACCACAAGGTCTCGCATCGAAAGTACGGTTAAGGAATTTTCAAAATCAGGATTGTCGGCAAAGATCGAAGGATGGGCATGAATAATCGGATTAAAAAGCTGCGCGCCAGAAGTTTAAAAGCTAAGCCAATGATCTCGCCCGAAAGAGCCGTTTTGGTTACTGATTTTTATCGGCGTGAAATAGCTAGGCATTCAAAGCCAGTTGAGCGCGCCCTAACGTTCAGATATATACTGATGAACAAAAAAATATACATTGATCCGGATGAACTGATCGTTGGTGAACGGGGACCATCGCCGAAAGCAACTCCTACCTATCCGGAAGTCTGCATACATAGTTTAAAGGATTTGGATATTCTTAATTCAAGAAAAAAAGTTTTCTTTAAGGTAAGCGCAGAAACGAGAAAGATATACAAAGAACAGATAATACCGTTCTGGCACGGTCGCTCAATGCGGGATCGTATATTCAGAGAAATGGACTTAAAATGGCTGGATGCTTACAACGCTGGAGTTTTCACTGAATTCATGGAACAGCGGACACCCGGTCATACGGTACTTGATGATAAGATTTATCATTATGGATTTTTCGATTTTAAAGAGCATATATTGAAGAAAATAGATGAATTGGATTTTTATAATGATAATGAAGTATTAGCCAAGCGCGAGGAGCTGACCGCGATGGCGATCGCAGTCGATGCGCTGACCGATTTCTCGGTTCGGCATGCGGTGATTTTAAGAAAATTAAGCCGATCGGCGGTCAATCCCGAGCGCCGCCAAGAACTTCGGCAAATGGCAGAAATATGTGAAAGGGTGCCGGCCCATAGACCAAATACCTTCTGGGAAGCACTGCAGTATTATTGGCTCGTTCATCTTGGCGTTATTACTGAATTCAATACCTGGGATTCATTCAATCCCGGTCGTCTTGATCAGCATCTTTATCCTTTTTACAAGCGCGATATCAAAAGAGGTATATTGACCCGGGAAAAAGCCCGCGAGTTGCTCCAGTCATTCTGGATAAAATTCAATAATCAACCGGCTCCGCCAAAAGTGGGGGTGACCGCTCAAGAAAGCAATACCTATACTGATTTCTGCTTGATAAATCTTGGCGGTTTGAAACCCAATGGTTCGAACGCAGTCAATGAACTCTCTTATTTGATCCTGGATGTTATTGAGGAAATGCGTCTTTTACAGCCAAGCTCAATGGTGCAGATCAGCCGGAAGACCCCGGATGATTTTCTGAAAAGAGCCTTGAGGATCGTTAAGACCGGATTCGGTCAGCCGTCGATATTCAATACCGAAACGATCATAAATGAATTAAGGCGCCAGGGCAAGTCGCTTATCGATTCACGTAACGGGGGCGCGAGTGGCTGTGTTGAATCCGGTGCCTTTGGCAAGGAAAGCTATATACTTACCGGCTATTTCAATCTGGTAAAAGTGCTTGAGCTCACCTTGAATAACGGATTTGATCCGTTGAAAAAGAAATGCATCGGTATTCCAACCGGTGATCCGCGTAAATTTAAGAATCATGCGCAACTTGTCCGGGCATTTCAGCGCCAACTCGATCATTTTACTGATATTAAGATCAAGGGCAATATGATTATTGAGCGATTATACGCCCGGTATTTACCGGCACCGTTCCTCTCGATATTAATAAATGACTGCATTAAAAAGGGCAAGGATTACCATAATGGCGGTGCTCGATACAATTCGTCTTATATTCAGGGCGTCGGTATTGGCAGTATTACTGATTGTCTGACCTCGATCAAGTATAATATTTTTGACCGTAAACGGATATCGATGCGGGGCTTGCTTAAAGCTATAAAAAATGATTTTCGCAAAGCGGCAAAGCTACAGGCAGTTTTAATCGATGAGACGCCAAAATACGGCAATGATGATGATTATGCTGATATGGAAGCGGTAAAGGTATTCGAAATATTCTTCACCGCCGTCGATGGTCGACCGAATACCAAGGGCGGACATTTTCGTATCAATCTTCTGCCCACGACCGTCCACGTATATTTCGGT
>MEUM01000165.1:11854-12338 GCA_001771735.1 Caldifarciminota bacterium RBG_13_43_14
AGCATCCGGATAAGTTTCGTGATCTGATCGTGCGTGTTGCCGGATACAGCGATTATTTTGTGGATCTAAGCCCGGCATTGCAAAATGAAATAATTAAGCGCACCGAACAAGGATCATTGACCGGGTTTTAGTATGAAAATTAATTTAAAGAATGGTATATGAAGCCTAAAGTCTTAATGACCAGGCGCTTGCCGGCATCGGCGATCGAGCGGTTATGGAAATATGTAAAGCTGGATATTAATCCAGAGGATATGATCATGACCAAAACGGATATCTTCGATAAGATCGAAGATAAAGACGGTCTGATATGCCAGCTGACCGACAATGTAGATAATGAAATTATTGATCATGCCCCCAGACTCAAAATCATTGCCGACTATGCGGTTGGATTCAACAATATCGATGTCGCTGCCGCGACACGCCGGCGCATACCGGTGACCAATACTCCAGGCGTACTCACCGATACAACGGCTGATCTGACCTT
>MEUM01000166.1:0-11159 GCA_001771735.1 Caldifarciminota bacterium RBG_13_43_14
CTTAATGGCTTTAACCGGGCGCTTGCTGGATATTCAGCATATCTGATTTTAACTTTGACACTAATATCCTCCTTCGGGATATTTATATCAAGATAATTCATTTTGTCAGCAATCAATTCCTGACCAAAAATGTCTTTTTGCTCGCCTACGATCACCGTATTATTCTTAGCATCGATACCCATAACATAATAAGGTTTATGATAACTTATTCCCAGTCCGCGGCGCTGACCAAAAGTATAGCGCCATATGCCCTTATGTTTGCCAAGAATTCGGCCCTTCTGATCTATTATCTTCCCTGGCTCTTCCGGAATCCTCATTTTCATAAATTCAACAAAATCAGCATTAGGTATAAAACAGGCATCATGGCTCTTACTTCGCGATGCGGACGGCAAGCCGCGCTGCCGGGCGATCTCACGTACCTGATCTTTTGTGTAAAGACCAAGCGGGAGTAAAATCCGAGCTAGTTGTGGTTGTTTTAGCCGGTACAAGAAATATGATTGTTCATTCTTGTCAATGCCTTTTTTCAGAAAAAACCTTCCCTGACTACGCGTGATACGGGCATAATGCCCGGTAGCCAGCAAATCAAATTTTAACTTTACCGCCTCGTTGAAAAGCAAATCGAATTTGATTTTCTGATTGCAGATTACACACGGGTTAGGTGTTCGGCCATTCTTGTATTCTTCGATGAAATCACTTATTATAATTTTATTGAATTGCTCACGGAAATCAAAAACCTTGCATTCAATACCGAGTTTATGACCGATCCTTTGCGCCGCACTTTTTTCGCCAAGATGTAAATCACTCAGTATCATATATCCAGCAAGTACTGTATAGCCTTTTTCTATAAGCAAAGCAGCCGCCACCGACGAATCCACTCCGCCGCTTAAGGCTACAAGTATTTTTTTACTTGAATTAATCGATCTTATTTTGCTTTCCGGGATAATGGTGATATATAACGCAAGTCATTTACGACCCTCGGTAAATGCTCAAGGACATAATCAATCTCTTCTTTTTCGGTTTGTCGTCCGACACTGATCCGTAAAGAACCCTGTGCATCCACCAGCGAAACACCGATAGCCAGCAATACATGAGAGGCTTCGAGCGAGCCACTGGAACATGCTGAACCGGTCGCGACCTCGATACCAATACTATCGAGCTTCAATAATACAGCTTCACCCTCAACATGCCTCACGGTAAAATGACAATTATTAGGCAGGCGTTTTTGCGGATGACCATTCAGTTGCACCTCATCGACATTTTTTATTATCCCTTCGATCAAGCGATCACGCATTTCTTTATATTTATTGACTCGCCAATCACGCTCACTAATCGCCATTTCCACCGCCTTTGCCAAACCAACAATACCCGGCGTATTTTGGGTAGAAGCTCTTTTACCACTCTCCTGACCGCCGCCATGGATTAGCGGTGCGATCTTGGTGCCCTTTCTAATATATAAAACTCCGACTCCTTTCGGTCCATATATTTTATGGGCCGAAATCGAAAGCAAATCGACCCCGAGTATATTAACATCAGTATCGAGAGAACCAAAGCTCTGCACCGCATCAGTATGCAGATAAACACCTTTTTCCTTGCATACTCTGCTAATTTCTTCAATCGGTTCGATTGTACCAATCTCGTTGTTTGCATGCATTATGGAAACAATAATTGTCTTATCAGTGATCGCCTTTTTAATATCGTCGGGATCAACTAAACCGTATTTATCGACCGGCAAAACAGTGACCGAAAACCCATTTCGCTCAAGAAAATGACAAGGTTCAAGAACCGCGTGATGTTCGATCGCACTGGTGATAATATGATTCCCTTTATCTTTTTTTGCCCACCCAACACCTTTTATTGCAGTATTATTCGACTCGGTGCCGCCGGATGTGAAAATTAACTCTTCAGGCTTTGCACCCAACGTTTGGGCGATCGATCTCCGTGCATTTTCAATCGCCTCACGGGCTTTTTGTCCATGAAAATGCAAACTCGCAGGATTACCATAATGTTCATCAAAAAAAGGTAGTATTGCCTTTTGAACCTCCGGGTGAACCGGTGTTGTCGCCGCGTAGTCAAGATATATTCTTTTCATCTAATACGGTATTTACCGAATGATCGTAATCGGTACAATAAAACGCTCTTGATCTATTGATAAACAAGCGAAATAAATACCGGCCGGTACTATTTTATCAACGTCACTCAGCCCATCCCAATGTACATTGCCTGATCCTGTATTATTTGAACGCGGAAGTTCAATATGACGTACTACCCGGCCGCTGATATCATATATTATGATCTGGGGATGATGTGACCGCCTATTGTTAGTGATGGTGTAGGTGAAATTGCAGCCGGCAATGGTCGGATTGGGTGCAGCCCTTAGCCCGGTTTGGATTTTCTCAGTTTTGACTTCCGTTATGCCGGTCGGGCAATAGAATTTGAAATAAGTGCTTTCAGGAGCACAAATCGGATCTGTATTCCAGATCCCGACATCATTGGCAACACTGAATGAATCAGCCGCCCATAATAAATATCCAATCGTACAAGCCTGAGCAACCTGTGGTATTGTAAAATAGTAATCATCACCAATAATGCTGTCATGGGTGACTCCCATGAATGGTCCGCTGTTTATCTTATAGAAAAGAGAATCCGCGCCGATACCGGTAGAATCGGTGATTATCGAGCTAACCACAAATGGGCCATTAAAGCCGGTATCCGGCCAGATCGTTGTATTGGAAAAATCCGGACAGCGCAAGTCCCATCCTGGTACGGTTAGGGTATATTGGGCGAACATATTGTCAACCAGCATAAAACTCTGACCGGCGCCGTTCGTGCTCTGAGCCGCGGCGACACCGTTGGCACCGCCAAATCTGCCCGGCACTACCCATTCATATATCCATCTCGTATCCCAGGTCCCAAAATTATCCGAATAGGTCATGTAATCGCGGATCACCAGGCATGGCCAGAAATGATTGCCGCTGAATGGTACTTTCACTTTACCCTTGGCAACGATAACTTTTTGATGGGTTTCATTAGCGGTGTAAGGAAGACCCGGATAAACTTCATAAGTCCAGGTCCAGGCAGTATTCCAGCCCGCGCCGTCATAGATCGGGTATACATAACAATTATAATCCGGCCGATAATTACCCAGAAATCGAAACCCGCCGGTTTCGTAATCGATACCTAATACATGTAAGAAAAATGTGGTGTCTGAAAGGTATGTCCATACAATATCACCACTGCCCATTGTATCGAGTTCGACGATCTTGGCGAGAGCAAAGGTCTCAGGTGCAGGCGAAACCCCTGAAGATGGATGCAGCAAATGGATACGCGCCGATCTTGTATAAGGATAAGCGGTAAGGTCCCACCATTGATCGAGCGTGTCAAAAGGTTCCCATTGAAAAATATCGCCATTATTGGAATATATCGCGCTTTGACCGATCATAAATGGTACATCATCCCTTTCAACTATTATTTCAGGTATCGACCAGAGAAAACTGTTTATTAAAACGCAGAAAACAAAAAATCTCATATCAACCTCCCGTTTATTGAAATATTATACATTCTGAGAAACGAGCGTCAAGATAGCAGCCGAAATCCCTTCTTGACTTTTGTTTTTAATGAATTAATATAGTGTCATGAAATTCCCAAAAGGCAGGCCTTTGCTCGAAAATACAAGGCTTGAATTTATTAACCTTGACAACGTTTTAAGCGCTGCCAAACGGGAACGCGCTCATAAAATTTCAGGATATATATCGATCATTTACCCCGAAGTGGTGGAACTGATCTTTCTCAAACAGGGTGAACCATTCAATGCAGCTCGGATCAGTCCTAAAGAAAGAAAAATAATTCCGATCAGCGAGGTAATTGAAAAAGCGAAAAGTGCCACCTCTGGCATATTGTCTGAATATGCAACTGACGAGATCTTGATCAATCTCATAATCTCCTCGATAATGATTCAGCCGATAAAAGCGAATGTCGATTTTTCAAGGCTGCAGCCGAAGATATTCATCGACAAATTGAAAAGCACACAATTCAATGGTTTTATCTGGGTCAAGGCGGGAGTGGATGAATCATTTATACATTTCGAACAGGGACAGATCACGGGCAGTTTTATGGCCGGGACCGCCAAGAAAATGGAAGATAATGATATCATTGCGTTCTTAATGAAACCAAACCTCAAGATCTCGATATTCGACCATATTGAAGACACATCGCTTATTCAGGCAACGCCAGCACAGGTTGATATGTTCTGTAAAATATTTACATCGCTTTTAAAAAGCTATGCTCAACCGATCGGCGATGGTCTGGTCTTGAAGACTTTTCTCATTTCAAAATCAACCGTTCAAAAAGAATTTCCCTTTGTGGAGGAGTTCAAGATCGAATCCGATCTAAAATTAGCGGGCAAAATTGTGGTCGAGCCAAAATTATTCGCTCAGGGTATGGCAAGATGGTTTGACCTTTTATACGAAAGTTTTTCAACCTTTCTCGGCAAGGAAAGCGAAATCATCGCCAAGAAGGTGCTGAATGATTACCGTTTTGCACTCAAGTCACTTAATTTCTTTGACTATACGAAATTAAAGATTTAATGCCGCTTTATATTGTCTCAACTCCAATTGGCAATTTGTCCGATATGACCCTGCGTGCACTTGAGACTTTGAAAAATACTGATCTGCTGGTCTGCGAAGATACGCGAAGAGCAAACCTGCTGCTGACGCACTATAAAATTGAAAAACCAATGATAAGTTATAACGAACATAATGAAGGTAAACGTGTTCCTTATCTGATTGGTCTCCTGAAACAGGACAAAAATATCTCGCTGGTCGTTAATGCCGGTACACCACTGGTGTCGGATCCGGGTTATCGTTTGGTCAAAGCTGCTTCTGAAAATGGCATTATGATCTCACCCGTACCGGGGCCAAGCATTGTAACTGCTGCCCTCAGCGTTGCCGGCCTTCCGACTGATTCGTTCACATTCCTTGGTTTTTTGCCAAAAAAACCAGGACGAAGAAAAAAATTGCTCGCGGCGATTAGAAAAGAAACACGCACGTATATAATCCTGGTTTCAAAGGAACGCATACATACCCTTTTAAAAGAAATCCTCGATCAGCTTGGCGATCGCAAGATCTGTATTTGTCGAGAATTAACTAAATTCCATGAAGAAATCATCCGTGGTCAGCTAAGCTTTATATTAGATAATTGGAAACAAAAAAAGGGCGAATACACCATCGTTTTAGGCAATTCTGATGTTTAAGATTAAAGAACTGGGTCGAACCTATATTATCAAACCCGTAGCTTTGCTTCTAAGTAAGATCGGCGTAAAGCCTATGGTCATTACCTTGCTTAGCTTATTGCTGGCAATAATCGCATTTTTTTTCTACCGGTCAGGTCACTTCTTGACTGGAGCCGTATTCCTTGTTTTAAGCGGATTATTTGATGCCTTTGATGGCGAAGTCGCACGGCTCACCGGTCGTGTAAGCCAGATAGGTGGATTCATTGATTCGACGATTGATCGGATCAGCGAGTTTTTCATATTTTTCGGGTTGTTTCTATTTTATCGAGGAACCATGCCCTGGGTACTACCATGGATTTTTACTGCTTTCTTCGGATCGATAATGGTCAGTTACACCCGCGCGCGGGGTGAGGGGTTGGGTATTTCTCCGCAGATCGGTATATTTGAGCGGTTTTTCCGATTCTGTTTATTGACAATTGGATCTTTTTTAGGTCACTATATTATGTCCTATGTACTTATTCTGCTGACTTTTGGCACGCTCCTGACCATGATCCGTCGGATCTTTTATATCCATAAGGCATCAGGGAGAAATTGAAAAAAACAAAACCCCGGTCGATCGAGATAAGAACGAAAGCCGAAAAAGTTTTGCTGGTGGGGGTTACCCGGTCATCGGCCGAACGATGGACCAGTATTAACTCACTGGAAGAACTGGCAAATCTCACTAAAACCGCCGGTGGAGAAGTAATCGAAAGTTTTTTGCAGATCCGGCCGCGATTTGAGCCGGCAACCCTGATCGGAATTGGCAAGGTGCATGAACTATCGCAAATCGCACAAAAATTCAATATTGATCTGATAATTTTTAATCATGAACTTTCCGGTGCTCAAATACGGAATATCACTAATATTATCAATAAAAGAATAATCGACCGTACTACACTGATACTCGATATCTTCGCCAAGCATGCAAGGACCCGTGAAGCAATACATCAGGTCGAACTTGCCCAGCTTCAATACCGCCTTTCAAAACTGATTGGATCCGGCACTGCTCTGTCCCGGCTCGGTGGTGGTATTGGAACCCGGGGTCCCGGCGAAAAACAACTCGAAGTCGACCGGCGGCGGATTAATGAACGGATCGCGACCTTGAAACGTGCTCTAAAGAAGATCGAATCGACCAAGCGTGTCCAGCGAACCGGAAGGCGTGATCTACCTAAGATCGCGGTCGTCGGTTATACCAATGCCGGTAAATCTTCACTTGTTAATTCTCTGACCAGAGCCCGCTTATTAACATCGGATCAGCTTTTTTCGACGCTTGATTCCAATACTTCTCTTCTATTTGTACCACCAAATCATCGTATGCTAATCAGTGATACCGTTGGTTTTCTAAAGGATCTTCCGCACAGCTTGATCGCATCTTTCCGTGCGACCCTGGCTGAAGTTCTTGAAGCCGATTTACTGTTACAGATCGTCGATGCGACCTGTGAAGATGTTGAAAGCCGGCTAGCAACTATCGAAAATGTTCTTAACGAAATAAACGCACGAGATAAACCATCACTGATCGTTTTCAATAAAATCGACCGTTTATTCCCGGAAAATAAAATCCGTTTGGCAGAACGTTATCCGAAGGCTTTTTTCGTATCAGCAAAAGAACGGACCGGTATCGAAGAATTAAAACTAACTTTAAGAAAAAATTTCTTTTCCCGGACTTGACCTGAACTTCTCGACAATTATAATAAATCGTGGATCCCCTTGACGATATTATCGGTCAGGAAACGGCAAAGAAATTTGTCCGTACCGCATTAAAAAAAGGATCGCTTTACAATCTTTTTCTAAGCGGTCCGCGCGGCGTTGGCAAGCGTTCATTTGCCTTTGCCGTAGCTCAAACCCTGGGTTGTTTTCCGGGATCAACCAGCCTCATATTGATCGGTGCAATACCTTCAAAAGTTAAAGACAAACGGGATAAGATTGAAGAATACATGAAACAATATCTGCCCGAGAATCAGATTGTACAATTGGAGGACCGGGCGGCGATACTCATCGAGCAGATCCGCTATCTTATTGAAATGTTAATGACCATGCCCTCGGCCGGGACTAAAAGAGTTACGATAATCATTGAAGCCGATCGTATGACCGAGGAAGCGGCGAACTGTTTTCTGAAAACCCTGGAAGAACCACCGGTCGATACGATTTTTATTCTTACATCCTCGCGTCCCGAACATGTACTTGCTACGATACAATCGCGGTGTCAGACAATCCCATTCCATTATTTACCGAACAATGAAATCAAACAATTATTCATGGATAATGGCGATCAATTTATGCTCGGTAGCCCGGGCGAGATCATGTCGCTGCAGCAGAATGAGCACATGGATATCGCCAAAAAGATCTTTGAGTCCTGTCCGCTGAGCACGAAACAAGCAGCGGAAATAACCCGAAAATACGAAAATGGTAAAGCCGTAGAACTGCTTTACGCATTGATTCTATTATACCGGATGTCCTATTACCAGCAATTGAAAATGTTAAACAGCATACCATCAACCGTTAAAAGAAAAGCTACTCAGATCAACATACCCCAAGTCATTAATGCGATCACCCTATTGAACAACAGCATTATTGCCCTTGAGCATAATCCCAACCGTGTTCTATTTCTGCTTAATATCTTCACTCATCTGCCTTGAGTATGATCACAAAATTCATTTGTGATGGCATGCTTGGACGTTTATGCAAATTGCTGCGCATGTGCGGGATCGATTCAGAATACTGCAACCGCGGGATCACAATACTTATTGCTGCCCGAAAAGAAGATCGGATCATTTTGACAAGAAATTCAAAATTTCGAAATAAGCAGGGCGTTTTTTTTATTGCACCGGACGGCCCGGAACAACAGCTGGAAATTGTTATCAAAAATTTTCAACTGGATGCGGCTACCGAGCTTTTCAGCCGCTGTCTCGAATGTAATAGAATACTTGAATCGATCAAAAAAACCAAAGTGCGGGACCGTGTACCTTTTTATATATATGCACATAATCCCGCCTTCTTTGTGTGCCCGGAATGCCAGCGCGTTTACTGGCCAGGATCACATTATAAGAATATGCTCAGCAAAATATCGCAATGGGACATCATCAGTGAAACAAATAAGTAACGGTTTAGATTATGATTATAATTGCTACCGCAAATATTTGCTAACCGCAATCAAATACTACATTGTCGGATTGTCCTTTTTCTGCATGGTGAATACACTAAGCTGTACTCAATATCTTCGGACCGGCACCAGCCGAAGAACCGTGAGAATCGCTCTTATCAACGGAGTTCAAGAAGTCGTGGTCAGCGGTCGGATCAAGAATAAATATAAGAAAGAATATTCGATCACCCCCACCCATAAATTTCCAATACAGGTCAGCGCCTCTAAAGGTATCGTCTCCGTAAACAAAAAACCCTATCGCGGAAAGCTAAATATCGATCTCATCAATAGCCGGATCTGGGTCATCAATATCATCAATATCGAAGATTATTTGCAAGGGGTTGTACCATGTGAAATCGGCAAGATCAATTACGATCTGCTCGAGGCCGCAAAAGCCCAGGCAATCGCGGCCCGTACTTACGCCGCCGCCCATATTGATCAATATGCCGGTCTTGGTTTTGACCTTTATGCGACAATACGTGATCAGGTATATAACGGCTATAACGCTGAAACCGAGATCACCAATCAAGCAGTAAAAGAAACAAAGGGTAGGATAATCGTCTATAATCAACGACCGATCGAGGCAAAGTATCATTCAACCTGTGGGGGAAGGACCGCTGATTTCACTGATGCCTGGGCTGGCGATGGACCGACATACCTTCGCAGCGTAGCCTGTCCTTATTGCCGTAACAGTCCTCATTATTTGTGGAAGAAGACATTGTCAAAAAAAGATTTTTTTCGCCGACTGCGCGCTGGCATGGCCAAGATCGGCACATTAATACCTGAGAATGAACTAATAACCAATATCCGGCTGACCCGTAATAAGATCTCTTGCCGGATCCGCAAAATGACGATTGAAACCAATACCCGTGAATATGCTTTGACAAACTATCAGATCCGTACCGTATTTGGTGAACCGACTGATCCTGGTTCATTGCTTAAATCCAATTATATAGAGATCACGGTCCATGATGATTCAATCATCATTATCGGGCATGGTTTTGGTCATGGTGTCGGCATGTGTCAATTCGGAGCGATCGAAATGGCCACGCAGGGATTCGATCACCGGCAAATACTCCTGCATTATTACCCGGGCACCAGGATAGTAAAATACTGATTACCGAGTATCGATTACGGTTTGCTGTCTGTTTTCCCTCTTGACAAAGTTTAAATACTATATAAAATAATGTAAAAATAGGAAAAAAGGAGGAATGATGAAGAAAATTTTGGTACTTCTCTGCGTCATCGCGCTCTACCTGGCATGCGATTATGCCACTGACAACACCAGTCTTTATCCTGACGTTGAGCTCGTTAGTATGAATCCAATGGGCTGGTACACGGGTGGAACCGATACAACTGTATCCGCATCGATCGATGAAACTATTTTTGTTGCTGAAAATTCGGTTGATTGTTATCTCTCAAAATTGATCTGGACATATCACCACGAAGACGGTTCGACGTTCGCTGGTCCTGAAGAAATATCGCTATACATGAAGGTCCCTGGCAAAACTGGATCCGATGCTGATAGCGCAAAATTAGAGAATATTCAAATACCGCTTTTACCGGTCTGGCAAAATGTACAACCTGGTTCTCAGTGCCGGGTGCAGCTTAATTATGTCTTTGTCGACGAATACTGGGGTTCACGATATGATACTGTCGTTGCCTGGTTTGGTATTTATATGTGGCCGCAATAATATTATATGGAATAAGAAATAAAAAAGGGCTGCTTGAGCAGCCCTTTTTTTATGCCTTGAAAACTTTTTTTAATACCCGGGCAAAAATTGTCATACCGATATGAAGTTCGCTCTCATTAAGCACTAAAGGTGGAATGAATCTCACTGCCGTATCACCGGCTCCAAGCATTAATAATCCGTTCTTGAAAGATTCATAAATTAACGCATCACGCCGGTCTTTAACCGGTTTTTTGGATTTACGATCAGCTACCAATTCTACACCGATCATTAAACCTTTACCGCGTACATCGCCAATAAATTCATACTTACTGTACAGGTCACGCAGGTAATCCATGGCTATGGCACCAAGCTTTCGGGCATTATCAATTATCCCGTGTTCCAGCAATTCAATCGTTTTCAACGCTGCGGCACAGGCAACCGGATTACCGCCAAAAGTCGAAGCATGGGATCCAGGCGGCCAATTCATTATTCCCGACCGCGCGGCGCATACTCCCAGAGGAAGACCGGATGCAATACCCTTGGCAATACAGTAAATATCTGCCTTAGTACCATAATGTTCGATCGCAAACATGCGGCCGGTACGACCCATCCCAGCCTGCACCTCATCATCCACTAACAATATACCATATCGATCGCAAATCTTTCTTAGTAAAGGTATAAAACCTTTCGGCGGGACGATATAACCGCCTTCACCCTGTATCGGCTCTAAAAAAATGGCCGCCACTTCCTCAGGAGGTACAGTCTTCTTGAACAAAGAATCCTCGATATAATGGGCGCAGGCAATATCGCAGGATGGAAATGAAAGATGCATAGGACACCGGTAGCAGTATGCATAAGGCACATGCGTAACATCAGGAAGCAAAGGTGCAAAATATTTTCTCTGTATCGCTTTTGACCCGGTCAACGATAATGCACCAAACGTGCGGCCGTGGAAAGCACCGGTAAAAGCAATGTAACGGGGCCGGCGGGTATGATAGCGGGCAAGTTTCATTGCACATTCAACTGATTCGGTGCCGGAATTGCCAAAGAAAACTTTTTGATTCTTTGCGCCGGGAACGAT
>MEUM01000166.1:11277-17028 GCA_001771735.1 Caldifarciminota bacterium RBG_13_43_14
TATTTCCTAGTTCATAGTTCTTACTTTATTGATTCCATGTATCGATCTGGGCTTTTTGCAAAGCTCCGGAATAATCAATATATATGGTCTTGATCTCTGTAAATATCTCATAAGCGGTCCAGCCGCCTTCGCGATGTCCGTTACCGGTCTCTTTCATGCCGCCAAACGGCAAATGACATTCAGCGCCGATAGTAGGTGCATTAATATAAACAATACCGGTTTCGGTCATTTCTATTGCTTTATGGGCTTTATTCAGATCATTGGTATAAATGCTCGAGGAAAGACCGTAAACCGTGCCGTTAAGTATCCTTAATGCGTCATCAAAATCTTTTGCTTTGATCACTGAAAGCACCGGTCCAAAGATCTCCTCCTGAGCGATTCTCATGTCAGGAGTAACATCGGCAAAAACCGTGGGCTTATAAAACCATCCTTTTTTACACTCACCCTCGTCATAGATCGCACCACCGGTCAGCAAACGGGCTCCTTGTTTAAGCCCGATCTCAACATAAGAATGGATTGATTCGCGTTGCGCTTCGTTAACCAATGGTCCGACGTCGGCATCCTCATTCAAACCATTACCCAGTTTCAATTTTTCAACACGTGCTTTTAGCATTTCAATGAACTTATCATACACCGGGGCTTCGATGATCAATCGGGAAGTTGCGGTGCAGCGCTGCCCGGTTGTACCAAAAGCACCCCATATAGCACCTTCAAGCGCAAGTTCTAAATCAGCATCTCTAAGCACGACCTGACCATTCTTTCCACCAAGCTCCAGGGAACAGCGTTTAAGTGTTTTGCCGCAAACCTCACCGATACGTTTGCCGATATCGGATGATCCGGTAAATGAAACACCGACTATATCCGGGCTATTCAATAAACCTTCGCCGATCTCGCTTCCGCCACCGTAAACGACATTAAGAACACCATTCGGCAACCCGGCTTCCTGTAAAACAATAGCTAGTTCACCAACGCTTGCCGGCGTATCGGTCGCCGGTTTGATGATCGCGGTATTTCCGCTGGTTAAACAAGGAAATATCTTCCAGGTTGGTATCGCGACCGGAAAATTCCACGGTGTGATCAATCCCCATACTCCGAGCGGATCCCGGCGGGTCTGACATGTCTTGTTCGGTAATTCGGATGGCAAAGTATATCCATAGTATTTACGGCCTTCGGCCCCGGCGTAAAGTGCAGTATCAATACCTTCCTGATAATCGCCCCTGGTCTCTTTAATAACCTTGCCCATTTCCCGCGTCATTAAACGGGCGGCCTCTTCTTTTCGCTCTATCATAATTTCCGCAGCGCGCCGCATTATTTCAGAACGTTTTGGCCAGGGGACACTGCGCCATTTCGGATATGCTTTTTTCGCAGCATCAATTGCTTTATTTAAATCATCGATATTACTTTTCGGAAAAACACCAACAACTTCATCCCAGTCCGCCGGATTTCTATTTTCGAAAGTGCGACCTGATGACGAATCAATCGATTTGCCGTCAATGAAATTCTTATATTGTTTCATTATACCTCCTTAGTCTCATTTTGAATCAAAATGATTTAACCGTATCAATTTGGCTATATTACGGTCATAAAAAATTTATGTATTATAGCTATACTAATATGCAAGTCAACCCTAAACGGGAAAGAAACGCAATACGCTGAAAGATATTTCCATCTTTTTTTATAGAGGGATTGCGTGTGATTAATAATCTCTCCTTACCCCGTTAGAGAATTTGTAGGGCAAACCTTCAGGTTTGCTAATGCAGGGTTAAAGCCTTACCCTACATTTTTCATGATTACGGATTACCGATTTAAGATTTGTTATTAATAGATTTTTCTTCGCCTTTTCTCCCTGTTTGTGTAACCGGCCACCCATCTTAACCGTTATTTTATTTTCTCTTGATGATAGAGCGCATCAACTTCCTGCTCATCAAGCACGCGGTTATATATCCGCACATCATCAATAATACCATAGAAATAGGAAATCCCATATGCATAAAATCTGCCGATATTAAGATTTTCAGAATCTGGATATTGTCGCGGACGATAGGTCAAGACACCCTGGGTGTAACCTTTTTCTTCCGTTTTTATGCCATTGACATACAACCTTAATGAACCCAGTTTCTTGCTGTATGTTCCGACGACATGGTAAAACTGATTTGGCGCGTAAGTCATATCTGAGCAGAGATCATGGTCTGATATACCAGATGAAACATTAAAATAGAAATAACCATCACGATAGTCCATACGCCATCCCCCTTTGAGGTCGTTGTCATACTTGCCAATAATTCTCGCCGAAGTAAGCGGTTTAATCCAGACCGATACCGTAATCTCATCCGTAATATTCAAACTCGAATTGCTGCCGCAGTCAATATAGTCACCATTTTGCTGATCAAAAAAATATGCGCTTTTTGGATTTCCATATCTATCAGTAGTCAAAACTGCTCCATGAACTTTCCCGTGATTTTCATTACCACTCAAATCATCGGCATTGCCGTTGAAAAGCCACTCGCCGACGAGCCCTGTTCTTGGCAATTTTGAACCATAAAAATTTTCCCATTCAGAATACCATTTACGCCAATCGGATTGGCCTCTAAGGAATAATAGGTTGTCTTTCTTCTCAAAGTCTTCAAATGCCCGAAACCCATTAAAAATAGCAAGTTCGAGGTATTCGTATGCATCAGAAGCATTGTGCATGCTACTTAATGCACAACCAATATTATAATAAATAAGATAAGGCCTCGAATACCCTAATGCAAGAGAGATTTTGAAACTCTTTATTGCTAATTCCCACTTCATATATTTCATGAGACAGTCACCATAATGAAAATAAATATCGGCGGTGGCATAGTGGGTCAGTGCTTCTTCGTATTTGGCTTTTGCTTTTTCAGTCATACCGAGCGCCTCGTAGAGTTTTCCTGACTCAAATAGTGAGGATGCTAATGATATGTGGATCATTTTCTCTTCGCCCTTGATGCTTTCAATTCCACCTGGGTTATCAATTATAAAATCTACATATGAATATGATAGGAAATCAGGGCTGAGACTAGTGTAGTAATTTACTTGGGAAGAGGCTATCATAAAAAGAAAAAGCAAGAAACCAGATTTTTTAATCATATTGTGATATACGATAACCAATGTATAGACTTTTGTCAAGAGTGGGACGGGAACTTTTCGAAGATTTATCAGATATCATAACATTCTTGCTTATATTCTTTGCTCAATACATTGAGCAACCACACGTCTTGACAAATTACAATAAATCAGTATAATACAGTTTAATAAGGAGGTCACATGAAAAAACTAGTGTTATCACTAGCCTTGGTTTTACTCATCATCGGTTGCGGTGGTGAGAAAGCGGTTTTCCCACTGACTGTAGGCAATGAATGGACGTACGGATTATCTGTGATCACCGAGACAACTGACACCTCTGGAGTAGTTGCAGATACAATGACTGCTACCACTACATCACAAATCAATAGCGAAACAACGCTCGATGACAGTACTGCTGCGTTCGAGAATATATCCAGCATGGAATACGACGATACGCTCATGACCGATTTTACCGACACCTCATATGTCGTTGAAACCGATGATTATATCTTAGGTTATGACAGCAAGAGCGATACTGAGCCTGATACCCTATTCGTACTTCCAGTCGAAGAAGGCAATACCTGGGCACAAAACAGTACGACCACAGCGGTTGTTCTGGGTAAAGAAGATGTCACTGTGCCGGCCGGTACTTATAATGATTGCTGGGAGATCGGCTATATTACCACCGGGGAAACAACCTATACATACTACGCTCCAGGCACTGGTAATGTAAAAAGTTACCTCGTGATCGGTGATACTTTGACTACAGTTGAAACTACAACCGAACTTGAAAGCGTGACTATTGAATAATCTATAAATTAAACAAAAGGGCTGCCTTAAGGCAGCCCTTTTGTTTTACCAAAAAAATTCTTTATCAAGCGTAACCGGTCAGGGGTCAGGTCTGGACATTAGGACATTTTCTTTTTTAGTCGTTCGACGACCTTCATCTCTCTTTGCTGAGCCGAAAGACGATGAACGGTCTTAAACACTGCCCATTTGTTCATCCTGAATATCTCACCAATCTCATCAGCAGCCAAAGGAGTATATTTCGATAATAGATAGACACATACCTTCCGCGCCGCCGGAGACTTCCCGGTCAAAATGTCGTTACTCGCTACACCATACACCCGCGCCACCAACCGCATTACGCTGGTGACATTAAATAATCCTCGTCTCATTTCCTTGCCTTGGCTAATCTCTTCATCTAAACAACTACGATGCTCCGCAATTATACTGTCCGCCCACTCCTTGTCGCCAATAAACGCCCGATATACGCACGGCAATTCCTCCCCCGCAACTGCCATTAACTCCACTAAACCCTGTCGCCCACCCAGCAGCTCTAATACCTTATCAACCTTAAACCAATTTACCGCCTCACCCAACTGCCTATTTAATAAATAATACAAACTGCTCCAACGATATTCTTCGGGACGCTTCACCAGTCTCGCCTTCACCGGATTATAATACAAATAGCGAACGACCGTTAAATAATATCGATCCTGCTGAATCATAGAACTACCATAACGGGACTTAAAAACACTACCACGACGACGATAACAACAGTTGTAATACAAGCCGTAATCGCTCAAACTTTTCCTCATAAATTGACTCAGATTTGCCAACGGTGTTTCCACCAGCAAATGAAGGTGATTAGTCATCAGAACAAACGCATGGATAATAACGCCATATTTGAAGGCCGAAGCACCAACGATTTTTAAAAACTGAAGGCGATTAGGATCATTACGAAAAAGCCATAACCGGCCATTACCATGTGCCGTTACATGATACAACCCACCAGCAATTGCAACTCTCAATGGTCTTGCCATGTCAATATATTATATCCAGTAATTCTTCGCCGTCAATCAGATGTCCTAATGTCCAGACCTGACCCTAATCTATCATTTCTAATCTATCATTTCTTGTCAAGAGGAATCAATTAAACCCAGTGAGATTTTGTTTCAGCCTTATCCAATCATTCTTATCAAAATGGCCGGCTATGATGATCACGGACAGGTAGATCAACATCGTGATCGCGAACCGGGGAACCGATGGCATTGACCTCAACCAGAACCCGATAGACCCGGCCACCACTAAAGCGATGACTGAACCTCTAATGCAATTCCAAACATTGAATTTTTGCCGGCGCAATAATTCACGGGTCATAAGCATAATGCTGAATAATTCACCGGCGACCAGGGCGATTGCCGCACCGCTGGCTTTCATGAACACAACGAGAAAAACCATAAGCACCGAACTCAAGATCGAGGTCACAGTAACAACCCGCATGAATTTATTTTCATGCTCCAGGGCCACCAACCCATAACCATAAATTGAATTCAGCGGTGATATAAGAAAATAGAAAAGAAGGATCTGAAAAACAATGATCGATCTTTCGTATCCTGCACCATAGATGAGCGAAATGATCTGTTTTGCGAATATAAAACAAACAATCATCACCATCGTGGTTATTACCGTCATCACCTTGGTCAAAAGATCGAATGAGAATTTAAGCTGATCAGGGTTTTCCTGATATTGCCGGGTAATAACTGGAAAGAAAACATAATGAAAAACCCTCTCAACGATCAACAGCATCAAAACAACTTTATAGGCGGCACTGTAGGCTCCAACCTCGATCTGGGTCGATAAAATGCCCAGTATTATGGC
>MEUM01000166.1:17089-18435 GCA_001771735.1 Caldifarciminota bacterium RBG_13_43_14
AAAATCGTACGCCATTGAGAAAAAGATAATTTTATCTTGATATGTTTATATTTTACTATATATATTAATAACAGAAAAAGCGAACTCGCTGCATAACTGAATACAAATGCCAGCGGCACGCCAAGTATATCCATTATCTTCAAGAGAACATATACCGCAGCTAAATAGACCAGCGCCTGTATGAACCTGGATAGACCGACCATAACGATCTCCTGTCGACCCTGGAAAACATACTCAAGTTGAAAACTAACAGGAATGGCGGTGATCAGATATAACATAACAATGTGTTTTACCTGAACCGAACCTTTGAAAAGCAATAACCCGGCCGCAAAAAGCAAAAATACAAAGATCGTAAGCACTATTCTCAAGCCCTGTATTTGTTCAATAATGTCGGTATTTTCGCGGTCTTTGGCGATTGCCCGCGCACCGATCACAGTTAGACCGGGATTTGTTAATAAAATCGCGTAATTGAGAAACGCCAGCCCATAGCTGATAAGGCCGAACCCTTCGATCGCCAGCGAGCGCGCAATGATAATTGTGGTTATAAATCCAAGCAGCCGGCTGGCGCCGTCACTGACAAAAAGCACAAAGAGATTTTTTGGTATGGTTTTCATATAATATTTATAAATCGCCGATCTTATACTAATCTGGTGTAACGTGAAGTCAAGACCGGTTTTAAATGAACTCTGCAGTGGCCGACTTTGGTCTGCATTTTTACTATTTGTCGAGCAAGCTCGACCACTACATTTTTAGAAATGACTTAATTATTAATGTTCTATAACCCTAAACTTAATTGCCATTTTAATATCAGAAGTACTGTTTCATCGATTATCCTCTCCGGAATCGAAGGATTATAGGTAGCTCGATACCTTCGGATTTTATGATCATTGGCAATCATATATTCTACTGTTCCTTCTTCCGGTACTGATAGCGCAAATCGGTTCATGCCGTGAGAAATCGTGATACTTTTTTCGATATGGATCAAGGTTCGACCAAACTTTACTGACCTGGCAACGAATTCGGAAGGTGTGCTTATAAAACAACCATAATCCAACTCGGGCTTTGCATCGCCGATCACATAATCCACCGAGCTAATGCCTTCATTTTGCAAAAATTGCATAAGCGCATAGCTATTTGATGATGGGTTGATCAAAACTCTAACACCGTAACTGAAGCTCAGTAGCGTACCGGCGGTACTGCTTCGAATGGCGATCACATTTGAAGGAAAAGGTATGCTTTTGATGATCAATAAAACCAGAATAATCAGCATTCCGATCTTTCTTAATCGCGGGAAAAAGAGCAGGTATATGAATGGGATAGCGAGCGGTGTAAAGGATATTGTAAGA
>MEUM01000167.1:0-2540 GCA_001771735.1 Caldifarciminota bacterium RBG_13_43_14
ATGTCTTGCCCTGCCGCCAGGGCTTGCGGTCTGTACCGTATCGCAGCGCGCTCTGGAGAGAACCAGAACAATAACTGATCGAGGCTATTATTTTGATTTTGACGCAATGCTAAAAAGATATGAAAAAGACCATCAAACGCCATCAACGCCGGCAATAAGCCTTATGTATGCTCTTGATAAACAAATGGACAAGATATTGACCGAAGGCATGGATAATCGCTACAAACGGCATGTTGATATGGCAAACTTCATGAGGAATTGGGCTAAAAAGCATTTTGCCATGTTCCCTGAGCCTGGATATGAATCAGTTACTTTAAGCTGTATTGATAACACACGTAAAATCAAAGTTGCTGATCTCAATGCCGAGCTTGGAAAACGCGGTTATGTTATTTCGAACGGATATGGGGATCTCAAGGAATTAACGTTCAGAATTGCTCATATGGGTGATTTGACCATGGATGAAATGCATGAAATAACTGGTCAGATCGAAGACATACTTGGGTTGAAATAATAGATTTCTGAAAAAGCCAGAAATCTCTGAGCTCATATAAAAGTTATTACAGGAGGTTAAATGAAGGTATTAATATCTGATCCAATCGCAAGTGAAGGCATTGAACTATTAAAAGCTGCCGGGCATGAAGTTGTTGAAAAACCTGGCCAGAATCCGGCTGATCTTGTGAATACTATCCCAGATTTTAACGCCATTATCGTACGCAGCGCGACCAAGGTCACTAAAGAGGTCATCGAAGCCGGCAAGAATCTGAAAGTTATCGGTCGAGCCGGTGTAGGTCTTGATAATGTTGACCGCGAAACAGCAAAAGCAAAAGGTATTAAAGTAGTTAATACTCCCGCCGCTACGTCAATATCCGTTGCCGAGCTCGCTTTAGGAATGATGTTTGCTGCCGCGCGAATGATACCGCAAGCGACCGTATCAACTAAAGCCGGCAAATGGGAAAAGAAAAAATTCAAGGGTACTGAACTCTACGGAAAAACGCTTGGTATTATCGGAATTGGACGAATAGGATTAGAGCTTGCTAAGCGGGCCAAAGCACTTGGGATGAAAGTACTTGCTTATGATCCATATGTTAAGACAAGCGATTTAGGCGAAATTGTTGATCTTGACACATTACTTAAAGAATCTGATTATATTTCTTTGCATATACCCAAAACCGATGAAACCAAGCATATATTGAATAAAGCAGCCTTTAACAAAATGAAAAAAGGAGCTGTTTTAGTTAATTGTGCCCGGGGCGGCGTTGTAGACGAAAATGCTCTGTTTGACGCATTGCAGACCGGCCAGGTTGGTATAGCTTGCCTGGATGTATATGAGATTGAACCGGCCAAAGAGCATCAGTTGTTCAGTCTGGAACAGGTTATTCTCACCCCGCATATCGGCGCCCAGACAGCTGAAGGACAATTGCGGGCTGGAACCCAGATCGCAGAGCTGGTCAGGGATGCTCTGAAATAATCGCTTAAGGAGACAAAATGCCGGAAATCAAATCTTTCAAGGCTATTCGGTATGATGCCGAGAAGATCGGTAAATTAGCCGATGTGATCTGTCAACCCTATGATCAGATTTCAAACAGAATGGAAAAAGAATATAAAAACAAAAATCCATTCAATTTCGTTAGATTGGTGCTTACAAAATACAGCGAAGGGCATGATCGGCCAAAGGAATATCGAGATGCCCGGCGTTTTATTGAACTGTGGAATAGAGACGGCTATCTTATTGCTGAATCAGTTGAGGCTATTTATGCTTACTGGCAGGAATTCCGCATTGATAACACTGATTATCGCCGAAAAGGATTCACCTGCATAGTTAAACTGGAAGAACTCGGTAAAGGGAATATATTGCCTCATGAGAAAACACTATCCAAGCCAAAAGCCGACCGTTTGAATCTCCTCGTACATACTAAAGCTGATCTTGAACCCGTATTCCTTCTATATACCGACTCAAAGAACAAGGTCAATGCACTTTTAGAAGAATATTGCACACAATCTCCTCTAATAGAAGTTCGCGATGAATTTCAGGTTAATCACAAGTTGTGGCAGATCACGGATAAAGATACTATTGAAAAAGTGCAAAAACAATTGAAAGATTCGGTTTTTATCATTGCTGACGGTCATCATCGATATGAAACAGCATTTAGCTATGTAAATGAGCTTGGGAAGATCGATGAAAACCATCCGGCCAATTACAAAATGATCACGCTAGTGAACATAGAAGATCCGGGATTGGTCATATTGCCGACTCATCGACTCGTCAAAGGACTGGTTGATTTCAATCTAACTGATTTCCTGACCAAGACAGAAAAATACTTTGACATTCAGAAAAGCAGTAAAGACAAAATCATGCAAGACCTGGCAACATGCGAAAAACATGCTTTCGGTTTCTTCAGCAAACAAACGACTTATATTCTAAAACTCAAATCAATTGCCGCCATGAAAAAATTCCGGTCGGATCGGAGCACGGAATATCAGGATCTGGACGTGGCGATACTACATATTCTACTGATCGAAAAAGTGCTTGGGATTGAGCA
>MEUM01000167.1:2578-3524 GCA_001771735.1 Caldifarciminota bacterium RBG_13_43_14
CCATTGACACTATGTATAAAGTCGAAAATGGTGATTATGATTTCTGCTTTTTACTTAATCCGACACGATCAGAACAAGTCAAAGCAATCGCTGAGAATAAAGAACGAATGCCTCAAAAATCGACCGATTTCTATCCGAAGCTTGTATCAGGTTTACTTTATTATCCGTTAGACTAAACTTATCGGCTACAGCATAATCAAAACTATATGGAGATTTTTAGAAAAGTTATAGAATCTCCGAGTTTTTGTAAAAATCATTGACTTTTGAAGCAATTGGATTATAATATTGACAAGAAAGGGGGTTAAGGCTGGGGAAATACGTTCGAAACAAAGAAGGCAAAAATAGCTATAGAACAGAAAGGAGATATAAATGAATAAAGCTATGATGTTAGGCTTGGTCGTGTTAATCGCTCAATTATATGCGGTCAATATTGAATGTCCAACTGGGCCTCAAAATAACCCATGGTTTCACGAAACGATGAATACAGTACCGATCGATGAGGTATCAAATATTAGTATACTCCCCTCGGACAATGCCTTTGATGCGGCTGCGATTGCGCCTCCATCAGGACCTTATTATAATGGACCGGATCAGGGCGGTAATTCTGGTCCAAACCCATTATGGGGAAATGATGTATTAGTAATGGCACATGGTATTCCAACATTCGGTACTGTCACCACTGATCAGGATGAGTTGAATGGCGACATATATGTTTCGATGCTTGTTCCTCATACTGGCGATGCCGATACAGTTTATACGTATCGCTCGACTGACGGCGGAAATAGCTGGACGTATTTCATGAGTCAATATGGCGCCAGCTCGACCGGTGGTATTAAGGATCATGAGATCTTGGTTGGTAACGACGGATCCGGAGCCTGGATCTATAGTTTCGTTCTCTATGACGCAGCGGGTTCAATGGGCGGTATCTGGGCACTAAGACTGCGCC
>MEUM01000167.1:3903-6355 GCA_001771735.1 Caldifarciminota bacterium RBG_13_43_14
TCGTCAATATGCTTCGGAAATTGCATGGTTTGACGCATATAATTTCACTGGTATCGAAGAACAAACCGGCACCAAAACCAACAATTTCGTCCAGTTGGCTCCAAATCCATCAATTAATGGTGCTAGATTGAGTTTTGCTCTTGAAAATGCCGCAATAGTGAATATCTCGATCTATGATGCAAGCGGTAAATTGGTTCAAGTAGTAATTAATGAGAACAAACTTGCTGGTACATATACTCTCAATCTTAACACTGAACAATTGGCTGCCGGAATTTACTTCGTAAAACTGAACCTTGGTGCTGATCAGATAACAAAAACTCTCACTGTCGTACGGTAATTCTCTATTTCTCAGAAAAGGGACGGCAATGCCGTCCCTTTTTTTTTACCGATAGCTGATGACAGATTGGTAATTGTGTAATTAAAAAAAGTTAAGAGCGATCAATTAATCGAGCCCTGGAGGGCTCTCCCACGTGTACGCGCTACGGATTACGGTTTACTGTCTTTTATCAGTTCTTCAATTATCTGATCTGAACTAATCCCTTCAGCTTCTGCCGAAAAGTTAGTGATAATACGATGCCTTAATACCGGATGGGTTACTGCAATAACATCGCTGAATTCCGGCGCAAAACGCCCGTCAAGCGCAGCTTTTGCTTTAGCGCCTAGTATCAAATATTGACTGGCGCGAGGTCCAGCACCCCAAGCTACATATTTTTTTACCTGAGTACCATTTTGCACAGAATTTGGTCGCGTATGATTCACAAGTTTCACTGTTTTATCAATAACTTCATCAGCAACAGGCATTCGTCTTATCAATGATTGCAACTCAATTATTTCGCTAGCACTGATGATCCGGTTCAATTCGGCTTTATATGCTGATGTAGTTATCTTTACAATTTCTTTCTCGTCTTTTAAATCAGGATAATCGATGTTGATGGTGAACATAAATCGGTCAAGCTGAGCCTCAGGTAAAGGATATGTACCTTCCTGTTCGATCGGATTCTGGGTTGCAAGCACAAAAAAAGGTCGTGGAAGTTGATAATTATTCCCAGCATATGTAACGTTATATTCCTGCATTGCCTGAAGCAATGCCGATTGTGTTTTTGGTGGAGCGCGATTTATTTCATCGGCAAGAATAACATTAGCAAAGATCGGCCCTTTTACAAATCTAAAATTTCTTCTCCCGGTGGTAAGATCCTCCTCGATCACTTCAGTTCCAGTTATGTCGGTTGGCATTAAATCAGGCGTAAATTGAACTCGATTAAAAGACAAATCGAGAATCTGAGCAATTGTATTTACAAGCATGGTCTTAGCTAAACCTGGAACACCAATGATCAAAGCATGTCCATTGCAAAATACGCTTATAATAACCTGCTCAATTACATCCGATTGACCAATAATCTGTTTTGCGATCTCAGATTTCAGATTATTATATGAATTACTTAAAGCCCGCAAGGCTTCGGTGTCAGTTTTCTTCATAGCTTGAATTCCTGTTGATTTTGTGGATAACCATTAAAACATTATATTAAATCATATAAGAAGTGCCTGAAATTACGTGCATTTTAACTTATCCACAAATTGTCCGCATTTATCCACAATAATCCAGGCTCATACAACTTGTCCAATATATAATTGCTGGCGAAGTGCTTCCAACGGCTCTTCCTGCCTACCACAATAGCCCGCCGCAGTAACGATCCGTACATGCGGTTTGACCTTTGATAAAATGTCAATATATTCATTCCAATTCAGATCCCGCATGAGATGATGATCAATTATAACCGTTTTCACATTCGTTGATAATATCACCTTGCTCAAATTCTCAATCGCATTATTTATATCGCTTTTTTTATAATGACTGCCTAGTAAATAGGTCGCGGGACCATCAACATAAAGTATATCTGGAGACGATTCAATGATGAATTGCATGGCTTCATTGTTCAATGGCCCCTGAACATCCGAGGAAAAAAGGAATTTTTCATCTTCCTCGACCAAAACTTCGGTTACATAGCCAAGCTTTGGCAGAATTCCATGACCGACTGGAGGCGAAAATACTATACGTGTATTGCCGATCTCACATTTATGATTATCAGTGAGCGTGATACTGCGCGCTCTTTGTTCAATCAATGCTAAAAGGGCGGTGGCTCTCTCCTGCTGGCTGGGATTTATATTCTCACGCGGGTGTTTTAAATAGATATCTTTATTATCATACAACGTAGGATCGTCAGGGTTATGATGATCATAATGATAATGGGTAACAATCACAATATCGGCAATACTTACCCATTGTTTGATCGCCTGCCACATTTCCCGGTGGCGATCCAATTCAAAATGATGCGGTGGAAGTGAATAACGATCAGGCGATACAGCAACGCCGGGGTCGATGAATATCTTAACGTCTTTTGTCTCAACATAGGTTGCCATGCTTCGAACACCAAGCGAATCACTTGCAACAGGC
>MEUM01000167.1:6366-8211 GCA_001771735.1 Caldifarciminota bacterium RBG_13_43_14
ATTGAGTAATTTTTCTTAACCGGCGTTGATGCCGGCCGCTTTCAAAATCAGTATTAAAAAATTTGTTCATGATCAATCGTGATTTCGCTGTATTCACGAGCCGTGCAGGTAAAACTAATATATTAGCATTATTATGAGCTCTTGAGAGTTCAGCGGTTTTAACATCAGAACAAACTGCGGCCCTGATACCGCGCACTTTATTAGCCGATATCGCCATACCCTGACCAGTAGAGCATATCAATATCCCGAATTTTAGTCTTTTTCTCGCAATATCCTTAGCCAGTTTAATGGCAATTACGGGATAATCAACCGGTTTTTCAGAATCTGTCCCATAATCAACCGCTTCATGCTCCATATATTGCAACAATCCGATCAAGTATTCCTTTAATTTATAACCGCGATGATCTGCGCCGATGCCGATTTTCATAATGAAATCTGTAATTTCATCCAGCTTTCGTCAGCCAGCTGTATTTATCATCTTTACGGCCTTCGATTATGTCAAAAAACGTTTTTTGTATATCCTTCGTTATTGGACCGGCCTTGCCCTGACCGATAACGATCTTATCGATCGAGCGTATTGGAGTTACTTCCGCTGCCGACCCGGTAAAGAACACTTCATCGGCGATATAAAGAAATTCACGCGCGATCATCGATTCCACAACCTCATAACCCAAATCGCGAGCGATCATCATAACCGAATTTCTTGTTATTCCAGGCAATATCGTTGCATGCAATGGCGGGGTATAAATGACTTTATCCTTAACCGCAAAAAGGTTCTCGCCTGATCCTTCGCTTACGTATCCGGAAACATCAAGAGCAATACCTTCAACAAAACCATAGCTTATTGCTTCCATCTTGATCAACTGTGAATTCATGTAATTTGCGCAACATTTTGCCATTGCCGGAAATGTATTTGGAGCCATTCGGTTCCAGGAAGAGACCATTACATCCACCCCATTATCCAGCGCTTCTTGACCAAGATATTTACCCCATTGAAGAGTTGCCACCGCTACTACGACCGGGCATGAAAAAGGATTTACTCCCAATTCACCATAACCCCGAAAGGCAATTGGCCTTAAGTATGCGGATTTGAGTTCGTTCTTCTTGATCAGCTCGACACAAACCTTATTAATCTCGTCTCGACTGTACGGAATATCCATACGATAAATCTTGGCTGAATTGAACAAACGATTCGTATGATCCTGCAGCCGATAGATAAATGCACCTTTCGGCGTTTCATAACATCGAAGTCCTTCGAATACACCCGAGCCATAATGGATCACATGAGATAGAATATGAATAGTTGCGTTTTCCCACTCTACATATTTGCCATCCATCCAGACATATTTTGTTTTTGCCATTGCCATGTGGTCCTCCTTATTTTAATATACTTAGAAATATCATCAGCGTCAAGGGGCAGGACGCTTGACGCTCTACGCTAAACGCCTAATGCATAACGAAATAAAAAAGCGTATTGCGTAGGGTCTGAAGCGTATAGCGTTAAGCGTGTCGCGCCTTCGTCGTTGACAATAGAGATTTTTTCTTTATACTGTCCCTAATGGCAAACGCTAAATATGATAAATATAATAATTTTTTCAAAAAAAATGCGATAAAGTTCATTGATCTGAAATACTGTTCACTAACTGGCACGGTCCACCATATAACAGTTCCGGTCAACCGATTCAATGAAATAATAGAAAAGGGTGTCGGTGCGGACGGGTCCAGTCTTCCCGGCTTCAAGACAGTTGAAAAAGGAGACATGTTGCTCTTCCCTGACCTCAGCACTATGACGATCGATCCTTTTTTTGAACAAAAAACCGTCTCTTTTATAAGCAGTGTGTTCTC
>MEUM01000167.1:8256-17397 GCA_001771735.1 Caldifarciminota bacterium RBG_13_43_14
ACAAAAAACTGCGGCGTTTCTAAAAAACGAAATAAAGGCGGAACTATTTATCCTGCCCGAACTTGAATTCTATACGTTTGAATCATGTGACTTTGCCGAAGGCAGCAATTTCAGTTATTATCAACTCGATACTAAATCAAACGATGAATCTAGGTCAGTATATCCGGTTCGGCATAAGGGCGGTTATCATCTAGCACCACCCCATGATCGCTACTTTAATTTCCGGAATACCATGGTCTCCACGCTCGCTGATTGTGGGATAAGAGCGAAATACCATCATCATGAAGTCGGCGCAAAAGGACAAATGGAGATCGAATTGCTATTCGAACCATTGGTTAAATGCGCCGACAATATTTTTCTAGGCAAGTATTTAATTAAATGTGTTGCCAGACAGCTCGGAAAATATGTGACCTTTATGCCGAAACCGCTTTATGAGCAACCCGGCAGCGGATTACACCTTCATCAATATCTCGGATCAAGCAAGACCTCAATGTTCTTTGATCCCCGACAGGAAAACCATTTAAGTAAGATATGTCTGCACTACGTCGCCGGTATACTGCATCATTCAAGAGCGTTATGCGCCTTTACCAATCCGAGCACAAATTCTTACGAACGGCTGATACCGGGTTTTGAAGCCCCGACCTACACCGATTTTGCTATTGGCAGCCGTACCACTGCAATACGACTGCCTGCCTATCTTAAAAATCAACGGATGATGGATATTGAATATCGTATACCGGATGCAACTGCAAATCCGTATCTTTCATGCGCTGCGATCGCTCTTGCCGGTCTTGACGGTATAAAAAATAAATCAAAAGTAAATCGCAAGGAAAAATTGCCAAACAACGTTTACGAAGCAATGCACGCACTTAAGGGTGATTATAAATTCCTTTTAAGAGGCGATGTCTTCAGCATGAATCTTATTGAGAGCTGGATCGAAGTAAAAACCAAAGAATTTGAAGAGGTTCATCGTCGACCTCATCCTTATGAATTTATACTTTATTTCGGCGTATAATTCTCAATGATAAAATGCAGCCTAAACCAAAAATAGCCATTGTCGGCTGTGGTGCCCACGCGCAGATAGCTCATATACCGATCTTCAAAAAAAATAAAGATTGTGAGCTTGTTGCCTTGTGCGACCCCGATGTCCGAAAAATCGATCAATTGGGCAGCAAATATACAATACCCAAGAAGTATCAAGATTTTGAAGCAGTGCTCGAAGATGAATCGATCGATAGCCTGGTAATTTCTACACCTAATTATCTCCATGCGCCAATGGCGATCAGTGCTATGAAGTATGGGAAAAATATTTTATGTGAATTTCCGATGGCAACGAACCTGAATGATGCAAAAGAAATGGCTCAATGCGCCAAAAAAACAAAACGGAAACTCTGTCTTACGATGAATAATCGGTTTCGTCCTGACGTACAAACCCTAAATGATTTTATCAGCACCGGTGAGCTCGGTGATATATATTATCTAAAAACGGGTTGGCTAATCGGCAGCCGCGAATGGATACTCAGTCCGTGGCGAATGGACTGGCTGAAAAGCGGTGGTGGAGCCTTTTTATGTCTGGCGACCACGATCCTTGATATTGCCTTTCTCTTCCTCAAGAATAAAACACCCACGACCATCTTTGGCTCTATGCATAAAAAAGAATCTGAAACCGATGTTGAGGATACCGCGATGTGTATTGTGAATTTCAGTGACGAAACCCTGCTGACCGTAGAAGTCGGCTGGTCTTTGATCTTCGAAAAGGATTTTCTTTACTGTAACGTGTTTGGAAAACGCGGCGCTGCCCTGCTTAATCCGCTCAAGATACAAAAAGAGCTTCACAATGAACTGTTCAATGTTACACCATCGATCGCCCCCCGTAATATTTATAAAACAATATATGAACAACAATGTAACGCCTTCCTCGATTATATTCAGAAAGGAAAAATGCCACCGGTGACAATCGAAGAAGGATTGCTGATCGCCTCGATAACCGATGCATTTTATGAATCCGCAAAAAGCCATCAATTAGTGCCCATTCCGGCTTTTTAACCGCCTGGTCGCATCTGACGATGGAACAAGAAATCAACAAAAAAAATCTGATATTTATAATATTAGCTGCAATTATGAGCGCCTTGGCATTCCACCCAATCGGGCTGCATTTTCTGGCTTGGTTTAGTGTAGTTCCATTCATGTTCGCGATTGAAAATCTGAAACCTTCGGCCGCATTTAAAAGCGGCATAATATTTGGTTTTTTCTTCGCTCTATTCTCAGTATTCTGGATAGTGTTTGTTGAAACACCTTCCGGAATAAAAATATTGATGGTGTTCGGTCTTTTGCTCATGTTCTTATATTTTGGGATCTATTATGGAATAGCTACGCTTTTTGCCCGCCACACAGGATGGTACTCGCTGCCATTCATACTATCAGGCATGGAATTCATCAGAGGTATCGGCGAAATTGGGTTTCCATGGTTATCATTCGGCTATTCTCAAGCCCGCTATCCCCTTATTATCCAACAAGCTTCAATTTACGGAATATATGGACTATCAGCCTGGTTGTTCCTCGTGAACGTGCTGCTGTATAAAGTATTGAAATGCCGAAAAATCAAAGAATTGATAATCCTTATGATCATAATATTGTTGCCGATCAGCTATGGCATATTTAAGCTCCGAGACAGTTCATCATCTCCATATCTCGGTATCGGTGTGATCCAACCAAACATCGATCCGAATTTGAAATTTACCAGAGGCATGCGCGAAGAAACCTTTCGGCGTTTGATCGAATTCTCCTCGCAATGCGCCAAGCAATACTATCGAGACAACAATCGCCGGCTTGATCTCATCGTTTGGCCGGAAACAGCGATACCGGTCAATCTTAAAACACCCGGGCGTTATCAAGACCGGGTGATCGAATTAGTTGAGCAAATACAAGTTCCAGTGCTCAGCGGATCACCGCTCATCGAAAAACAGGAAAGAGCCATATACAATGGTGCGATTCTAATAATCCCCGGACCGGGATTGGTACAGGAATATCGCAAATTACACCTGGTTCCATTTGGTGAACATATACCATATGAACAGCGTTTCCCATTTTTGCGCAATATCGATGTCAGTGGCGGGCATTATTCTCCGGGTACTGAATACACGATTTTTCAATTGGATAGATACAGTTTTTCCTGCCTTATATGCTTTGAATCGATATTCCCCGAAATATCGAGGGCATATGTAAGAAAAGGCGCGGATTTCCTTGTGAATATCACAAATGATGGTTGGTTCGGTAAAATATCAGGTTCTCAGCAGCATAATGATATGGCAATATTACGGACCGTTGAAAACAATGTCTCTCTGGCGCGAAGCGCCAATACAGGAATATCCATGCTGGTCGATAATAAAGGACGCATACTCACTGAGAGCGGGGTTTTTGAAGAAGCTTATTTATCAAAGGATATACCGATCGCTAACGGTTCAACAATGTATAATCGTGTCGGTGATATTATTCCGTTACTCTCGGTGCTTTTGATACCTATAATCTGTTTGTTCAAAAGAATGCGGTATAGAAATTTTTGGAAAACCAAGAATATTGGAAGACGACATTGACAAACAGCAGTTTCAAATATATAATCCCGTCGATAGAAAATGACTGATAATACACTGTACCAAAATCTGACTTCAATCACCCAATCATTATTGGAGAAAAAAAGTCTCAACAATGTATTCGATGCTATCACTAAAACCGCATGTTCGTTTTTTAATGCGTCCGCTTCTTCGATCATGCTTTTTGACAAAGAACGCGAATATCTCACGATTACCCGTTCGTACAATCTGTCGGAGCAGTATCTAAGGGTGGTCAAGGTCGGAAAAGATCAGGAAATCGCTGGTAAAGTATGTCAAGAAAAAAAACCACGATTTATCGGCGACGTTATTGGTCTTTTTGAAAAAGTCGATGATAAATTCACGGTCGATTGGGCACAGAAAGAAGGGTTGGTTTCATTGGTCTGTGCACCACTGCTTTTAAAAGATGTTGCGATCGGATGTCTTAATATCTATTACCGCAATCCACAACATTCATTCCTCAACGAAAGCGGATTGGATTTTTTTACCCGACTAGCGGCTTTGGCAATAGATTATTCACAATTAATTGAGCAGACTGAGGATAAAACAAGGATATTGACCGTGCTTGAAGAAGTAGGATTACTACTGACTTCCTCATTCGATTTCAATAAGATCATGGCTGTTTTTCTTCCGACCGCGGTCCTTATATCAAAAACCCATACCGGCGGATTGATCCTTCTTGATCCGGTAACCGCAGCGGTGATCGATGCTTATGAATATCGCAAGGGTGATGATTTTCCAAAACGCCTCATGGAAAGCGAACGCTGGCATATGGATATTACTGCGGAAATTATTAAGAGTAAAAAACCATGTTTCACCACATTGAAACCCAACGAAAAAGAGAATAATAAAGCAACGGCGGCTATTCCATTGATTGCTCGCGAGGAAATGATCGGCGTATTATATGTTGATTCATACGATCAACATAAATTCGAAAAAACTGACATTGATTTTCTTTTGATACTTGGCAGCCAGGCCGCTACTGCATTGAACAATACCCGTCTCTATCAAAAATTAGCCCGTGAGGCAAAAGAGATGGCACTTTTATACGAAGTCAGCCGGAGTTTCATCTCTACGCTCGATTTTGATCAACTACTCAAGAACATTCTAGGACGTCTCCGTGATACCTGCGGCTATTTAAACCTTGCGATAATGTTAATCGATGAAGAAAAACAGGAACTTTACCCGCGCTCCTATATCAATTACCCTGATTCTATAAAAACCCTACGCCTGAAGATCGGCGTAGATGGCATATGCGGTCATGTTGCCCAGACCAAAAAAATGTATTATGCCCCGGATCTAAGCCGGGATCCGAATTATTATATGGGTGTGGAAGCGGCAAAAAGTGAACTTTGTTTTCCATTGATGATCGGCGAACGTTTAATCGGTGTTCTGGATGTCGAAAGTCCAAATATTGATGGTTTTGATCAAGAAGACATAACCCTTTTATCCGGTTTAAGCGCGCAGATAGCACTTGCGCTTTACAATGCACAATTATACGAAAATGCCCGAATGTTATCGATGACCGATCCCCTTACTGGAATGCCAAATCGTAGAAGCTTTGATATATTCATGGATAGTGAACTCAGAAGGTCAGTACGATACCGACGATTATTTTCAATAATGATGATCGATTTCGATGATTTCAAGAAATATAATGACGCGTTGGGACATCTGGCCGGCGATAAGATCCTTCAGGAATTCAGCCAAATTATGAAAGAAGCCATTAGGGATGTCGACTTTCTAGGACGTTATGGCGGCGATGAATTCATCGCTATATTGCCCGAAACTGACCGTACGTTTGCCCTTGAGGTTGCAGAGCGGATGCGAAAACGTATTGATCAACAGGCAACCGAACCAAAAATCACTTTGAGTGTCGGTATCGCTTCATTCCCGGACGATGGAAATAACAAAATTACTCTTGTTGAATTGGCTGACCGGGCCTGTTACGAGGCAAAACAGCTGGGTGGAAACTGCATAAATTTCGCCAGTAAATACGTTCAATAGTATCGCGGATCGAACTGGCGGCTGGCGAATTCAATCTCTTCAACTGTATTATAAAAATGCGGCGAAAAACGCAGATTACCACTGCGCAATGAGATCATTACTTTGCTTTCGATCAAACGTTGGAACACTCGATTGGATTCAGGATGTTGAATTGTTAAAATGCCTGATTGGGGACCACTTTCAGGTGTGATAATAGTGCATCCCCGTTTCTTCAACTCTTCCCTCAATCTATTTTTGAGCACGATGATCTCGTTATGAACATGCTGTATTCCCAGTTCAAGAATGATCTGTATATTTTCGACCAGGGCAAGTATGCCCATCACGTTACGGGTTCCGATCTCGAATTTACGCGCGTCTTCATACATCAGCGGTCTTTTGCTGCAATCATAGAAATCGCGCCAATCAGCGCCCAGCCATCCAGTATGTATTTTTTTAAGATCTTGCCAGAGCCCCTTATTTACATAGACAAATCCGATCCCGCTTGGGCCCAATAGCCATTTAGCAGCTCCGCAGGCTAAAATATCAACATTCCCCCGGCTCAGATCGCATTCAACCGCGCCGATCGCCTGGATACCGTCAACGACCAAATAAATATCTCGCTCGTGCAAAAATTTACCGAGCTCATCTATATCGATCATGGATCCACTAAGATATTGAACATAATCAACAACGACGACACGAACGTGATCGTCAAGATATCGTGAAACAACATCGACACCTGATCTTCCGGCAAAACTCACATAAATCTTATCCAGATGCGGGAAATTATTATCAACCACATAGCGCACCGCAGGAAATACTTCATCCATAACTATTATTTTATCGCCGCCTTTTAATGGTAAATTGCTCAAACCAATGAAAATACCTTCGGATGTATTGGCGGTAAATGCGATCTCATTGCATTGAGCACCGAGCAGTCTGGCTACGATCAGACGAGCATTATGTATGCGCCGCCAGTAGTCATCAAGATCAAACTCAGCCTGTTGTTGATATATACATAGGCAATCATCGATCACCTTACGTGCCCGGGACGAAAGGGGTCCAGTGCCCGCATGGTTCAAATAGGTAAATTTTTGAGTAATCGGGAATTGTTGTCTTAATTCTTTTTTATTCATTATCCCATATCATCATAATCAATCACTGCACCGGAAATCACGTTTTTGGGGATCTCACGCAAAAATGGCGAAATCGATGGGTACATAGTACCGCTTCGGAATGATTCACGCTGTCGGGCGCAGGTAAGATGTAATTTTTTACATGCCCTGGTTATACCCACATAAAGTAGACGGCGCTCTTCTTCATACTGATATTGATCAGACCGGGATTTATAATGCGGAACCAAACCATCTTCCACCCCGGTAATAAAAACCGTATCGAACTCTAGTCCTTTAGCATTATGTAGAGTCATAAGATTGACCTTAGCCGAATCTCTATCCCAATCGTCAATATCGCCTCTAAGCGAAACATCGGCTAGATAGTTAGCGAGTGCAGCATTCGGGTGCTGTTTATTATATTCTTTTATTGAAATGATCAATTCCTCGATGTTTTTGCGCCGAATATAATCAGCATCCGTTTCGCGATCGCTCAAACTATCCAGATAGCCGGATTGGCGCACTACGATCATAACCAGTTCAAAAAGATCCAATTCCTTACTCTTTTTGCGAAGATCGTTCATCAAAGCGATAAATTTCATGAGTTTTTCCACGGTTTTCTGGTCCAGCGCTGTTATATGCCTGCACTGGCTTAGACCCTGATATAATGAATATCCATTTTCCTCACAATATTTATTCAGTTTTTCTACGGTTATATTACCGATCTTACGACTGGGCACATTTATAATCCGCTTTAAGCCTACCGAATCATTCGGGTTGACGATTACCTTGAGATATGCCAGTACATTTTTTATTTCGGCACGCTCATAGAATTTAAGAGCACCAACTAATTCATACGGAATTTGAAACCGCACAAAACACTCTTCAAACATCCGGGATTGATAATTGACCCGGTAAAAAACAGCAAAATCATTAAGGCTTTGTCCCTGCAGCCTGCCTTCAATGATCCGACGGGCAACATAGGCCGCTTCAGTATAAGCATCATCGGCCAGGTAAAAACTGATCTCCTCGCCATCCTGATTTTCACACCATAGTGTTTTTGGCTTTCGGTACTCATTATTATCGACCACCGAAGATGCCGCCTTCAAAATTGTCTTGGTCGATCGGTAATTCTGTTCCAATTTTATCACCGCGGTTTCCGGAAAATCCTTTTCAAAATCAAGTATATTGCGTATCTCAGCACCTCGCCATGAATATATCGATTGATCATCGTCGCCAACAACACACAGATTACGGTATTTTTCAGCAAGCAACCTGGTAAAAACATACTGGGCTTTATTTGTATCTTGATATTCATCGACCAGGATATAGCGAAAAAGATTTTGATAATGTTCAAGTGTCGATCGATCTTGCTGGAACAACTTTACGGTCAGCATTATTAGATCATCAAAATCGACCGCATTGTATTGTTCCAGTCTTTTATTATATTGTTCGTAAACACGCCGAACTAAATCGTGGTCAATATTATCTGGTTTTTGAAGGTCCTCTTTCACTCTATTGATCATTGCACCCACATAACCAGGCGACCATTCCTGCAGATCAATATTGAGATCCTTTAAACATTCTTTGATCACGGTCTGTTGATCATGCTCATCATAAATGGTGTAATTTTCCGATCTTTTTATAAGACTACCCAATGCTCGATTACGACGAAGACTTTCACGAAGGATCTTCGCACAGGTCGAATGAAAGGTGCGGATCCAGATATCTCCCCGACCAAGCATACTTGTTATCCGGCTCTTCATTTCATCGGCCGCTTTATTGGTGAAGGTTATCGCTATAATACCTCGCGGTGAGGTTAGTCGTTTACTAATCAGATAAGCAATACGGTAGGTAATCACTCTGGTCTTTCCGCTTCCAGCTCCGGCCAGTATCAGTATCGGTCCCTTCTCTATCGTTACTGCGCGACGTTGCTCTTCATTGAGATCATCAAAAGTAAAACTCACGGTTGATTATATAGCGAGACAGCATTCTGTCAAGAAAAGACCGTAGTGCTTGCCCGCCTCAGGAGGGCGTAGCGCGAAAAGACGCTAATCGGTAATCGCTATTCGCTACTCGCCAATTACGTAATTACTGATTACCAATTACTGGTTATATGCCAAATGAAAGTGAGCAGCCCCCGTAGTGCAAACCTTTAGGTTTGCCCATGCAAGGCTAAAGCCCCGCCCTACGTTTCTTGATAAAAAATGGAAAGGGAGAAGAGGAGAAAATGCGTGGATCAGGGAATCAGATTATCAGCACGAAGATTATCAGAACATCAGCAAATCAGGAATTGATTTCTGATATTCTGTTTTGCTGATCCGCTTCCCACTGATCCTCTGGTATTCTGATATGCATATTTTGGGAATATGTGGGAGCGGCTTCCCAGCCGCGATAAATTAATCGAGCCCAGGAGGGCTCTCCCACAACGGATT
>MEUM01000168.1 GCA_001771735.1 Caldifarciminota bacterium RBG_13_43_14
GGTGTCAATTATTTTTCTATTATCGGTGAAAACGACCGAAAGCACGAGTCCTCGTTGCCCCATTACGCCGGCATTCTGACCGCTGGCGTCTTTCATCAAAATAAAATCAAACCTGAAGTTTGGAAAAGAAATTTTGAAGCTCGTGGAACGCGTTGATTCTCCGCTCATAAATTTTTGACAATAACTTGACCGTCGAGCCCATCCGAATATAATATCCTTATTATGCCTGTGACCGCAAAAAAATATACGATCAAGATCAACCGTGAATTGTGTAAGGGATGCCAGTTTTGTATGGCATTCTGTCCGGAAAACGTGCTCGCGATGAAAAAAGCCAAAGCGGTAGTTATCAATCCAGAAAAATGCACCGGCTGTCAGCTTTGTGAACTATATTGCCCGGATTTTGCAATCGAGGTCGAGAAAAAAAATGAATAGAAATCAATTAAATATCCGCCTGATGAGCGGTAATGAAGCCTGCGCCGAAGCCGCCCTGATCGCTGGCATGCGCTTTTTTGCCGGTTATCCGATCACGCCATCGACCGAGATCGCTGAGATCCTGTCCCGGCGCCTGCCCAAGGTCAAAGGTGTGTTCATTCAAATGGAAGATGAGATCGCATCAATGGCATCGGTGATCGGGGCCTCGCTTGCCGGAGTCAAATCAATGACCGCTACCAGTGGTCCCGGATTTTCTTTGATGCAGGAAAATATCGGTTTTGCAATCATGGCTGAGATTCCATGTGTTGTTGTCAATGTCCAGCGTGGCGGACCGAGTACCGGATTGCCGACCAATCCGGCCCAGGGTGATGTCATGCAGGCTCGGTGGGGTACTCATGGCGATCACCCGGCAATAGTCGTGGCTCCAGGCACGGTTAATCAGGTTTTTGAATGGACGATCAAAGCTTTCAATCTCTCGGAATATTACCGAATACCTGTGATCATGCTCCTTGATGAGATCGTAAGCCATATAAATGAAAAAGTGATACTACCGGACCCTTCGAGCCTGGCGATTATCAATCGCAAACATACGACCAAAATGCCGGGTGAATATATACCCTATCAAAATAACGCAAATATGGTCCCGGAATTCATTGAATTTGGTCTCGGCTATCATTATCATGTCACCGGCCTGAGTCATGATGAAAGCGGTTTTCCTACCAATACTCCGGGCATCGTGAACAAATTGATTAGGCGATTGAACGATAAGATCGAAAAACACCGGCATCAAATCATTAAGCTGAAAACCGAATTCGTCGATGATGCCGATACATTTATCATCGCCTATGGTTCGACCGCTCGTTCAGCACATTTTGTTGCAAGAATGAACCGGGCAAAGGGAATAAAAATCGGTTTCATTCAACCGCTTGTGCTCTGGCCGTTTCCCGGAAAAGAAATCGCCGATATTGTTAAGAACGCCAAAAGTATCATTGTACCGGAAATGAATCTTGGCCAATTAAGCCATGAGATCGAGTGCGCCTGTGCAAGACCGGTGATCAGCGTCAACCGCGTTGATGGCAACATGATTACTCCGGAAGACATACTGGAAAGGTTATAGCATGTTCCCCTATTCAAAATATCTCCGTACTAACCGTTTGCCTCATATCTGGTGCACTGGATGCGGCTGCGGCATAATCCTAAAAGCAATGTTACGCGCGGTCGATCGCAGCGGTATCGATCGAAATACGCTGATCTTTGTCTCCGGTATCGGCTGTTCATCGCGTACTCCCGGTTATATTGATTTCGATACTTTACACACGACCCATGGAAGGGCGCTGGCTTTTGCTACTGGTATCAAACTCGCTAAACCCGAAATGAAAGTCATTGTCCTGACCGGTGATGGCGATGCTTGTGCGATCGGCGGCAATCATTTTATCCATGCGGCACGCCGTAATCTCGATCTGACAGTTATCCTGTATAATAATCGCATTTACGGTATGACCGGCGGACAGCCCTCTCCGACCACTCCTTATGGCGAGAAAGGTACGACCGCACCTTACGGTAGTATTGAACCTTCTTTTGATGTTTGCCGGCTGGCGGCTGCCGCGGGCGCGGTTTTTGTGGCAAGAAGTACGTGTTATCATGCTACGCAGCTCGATAAATTGATACTCAAGGCAATGAATATAAAGGGATTCAGCCTGGTCGAAATTCTATCACCATGCCCGACCTATTATGCCCATCTTAACCGGCTTGGCACAAGCCTTGATCTGCTTATGGGCTATAAGAGAAATAGCATCCCGGTCGAAAAAGCACGCCGCCTGGATCCTTCCGAATTAAAAGATAAGATAGTCACCGGCGTCATCTATAAAACTGAAAGACCGGAGTATTTTGAAGAATATCATAAACTACAACAAGGAATTACCGAAAATGGGAGGTTAAGGTGAGCTTCCGCTATGAAATTCGCCTGAGTGGTTCGGGCGGTCAGGGGCTGGTTCTGGCAGGTCAAATCCTGGCCGAAGCCGCCGCGATATACGACGGTAAGAACGCTACTCAAAGTCAATCATACGGGCCAGAGGCCAGAGGCGGTTCGAGCCGGTCTGAAGTAATAATATCCGATGAGGAGATCGATTATCCTAAAGCCGTGAGCATTGATCTATTGCTTTGCTTTACTCAGGAGGCATGGAACAAGTACGGCAGAGACCTGAAACCCGGCGGTATACTGATTATTGATTCGGACTTTGTCACCGAACCAAAGGATCGACAAGGTGCAGTCTATGCCTTGCCGATTGCGGCAATGGCAGAAAAAGCGATCGGTCGATCATTGGTGGCTAATATCGTCGCCCTCGGTCTGATAACCGGTATCACCGGGATAGTTACCAAAGAATCCATGGAAACTGCAATCCAGTCGCGCGTACCCAAAGGTACCGAAAAAATAAATCTCAAAGCTTTTGGTTGTGGATTTGATAAAGCGATCGAGCTTAAAACAAATTAGCTGACCCAACCGTATTACATGAAAAGATATATCGCCCGGATTAAGGAAATCACCCGTGAATTTGGCAACCATTATAATAAACATCTTATGATGATCGAAAGGAACTTGCCGGATCTGATCAAGCGACTTGAAGAAACCAAGAACCGAGAGAATATCCATATCCTTCATCCTGCCTATGATTTTGAGCAAGAGATCCGGACGGTCGCACGATCCGGCATTACGACCGAAGAAAAATTAAACCTGACCGGCACCTTTTTTGCCCTTCAGCTTCTCTACATAAATCGTCAGGCGATCGATCTGCTGCAAATGGATTCACGAAAGGTCAGCGATGACCGGTCTACGGTTTACCGAAAATTCATGATCAACGCCGGTAATAATTTCCGTCTTCCGACCCGATGTTATCTCGAAATCCTTTTTAATATATTTTCCAGAGATGAATCATACCCTCACTATGTTATCCTCGGTGTGGGCACAAAATCCGATCAAGATGATATCGATATTGGAATAATAGATGACGGGGACGGTGATCGAAAGGCATTCAATCAATTGATCGCCCGGGTAAGCCAGGAATTCTTTAAATATGCTACTTCCTTTCATTTCCATTTATCCGAGCATATCGGCACGCAATATTATTCAGCATCGATCCCTGAATATAAAAAAGAACTGGAAAACAAGATCGGTGATTATGTCATAATCAGCGAAATGCTCAGCGCGGCGGTCATAACCGGCGAACAACAATTGTACAATCAATTCCGCAAGGAAATAACCGCTCGATATTTTTACCGACCGGGTGAGGATAATCGCTATCATGAAGGCTATTTACGCGGCATCATCGGCGAGATACAATCTCTGCTCGCCAAGCCGATGAATCAAACATCGATACATCTCAAGGAAGACGGATTGCGCATCATTAAAAATACGATCGCCGCCCAGAAAACCATATACTGCATCGATGAGGTAAATGCATGGCAGATACTGGACCGTTTAAAATACTCCAATCCTCAGCGGCTCAAGGAATACTATCAGCTCGAACGTTCCCTGACCTTTTTTGAGATCTTCCGTTATCTTTATCAGCTGTTTTCTGCACAGCAGGAAGAGATACAGCTTGAACACACTGCCCTGCGCAACGTACGCCGGGTCTCAAAAGTGCTTGGCTATACCGATATCGGGATCACGAGCGCGGAGACTAATCTCCTCGTCCATTACTATGAACATGTACAAAATGCCAGGCAGACAACTCCTGTACTGATCAATGATATCAAAGAACATCTGAATACGATCTCGAAATTCCGGTCCTTCATGATGCCTGAAGACCCGGGTAACATGACGCTTGAGTTTATTGAACAATTCCGGTTCTTTGTTGGTACTTCATTCTGGGATGACGTCCTCGATAACCTCCGTCAGGATGCAGTTTTGATAAAATTCATTAATGACTTCAAGTCACTGGCTGCCCGGCAGCGTGATCGTGTGATCAAACTGTATTTTCAATGGTTTAAATATGATCTTTATTCATTTGTAAAATTACTGGGTATTCTTGGTAATAACCGGCAGAGTATTGAAATCTTCGAAGAATTGAATGATTATCTTCTCGAACGGATCACTTCGATACCGGACATTGTTCGCAGCATCGCGCATCTATTCAATCGCTTCCCGACATTGATCAATAGTTATCTGGCACTGAACAACGATGACAATCTCCATCTGTTCTCACATCTTATTGAAAACAAAAGATACGAAAGTGAGATCTCGGATCTGATCGGTGATCTTGATCATCTAATTAACCTTCACCGGTCGAGCAGCTCATTTTTCAAGCACTTTTTTCTTCGCGTGCTCAACAAATACCCGGAATCGATAACCCTGCTCAAGAATGATGACGGTCTTGACAAATATGCGGATGGTCTTTATAGCGACATTGAATCAATGCCCTCGTTCGACGAAAAGAAAGAGAAACTAGGGGATTATTATGACCTGGAAATGCTTCGGGTCGGGATCAAAACTCTCAATGGTGCATCACCCGGCGTCAGCAATGTCGAGTTCACAAACTTCTCTGATAACTATATTCGTACCCTGTTCGATCTCTGCCGCCGCGAAGTCGATACCCAAACCCAGGGGCGCATTATCACTGAGGATCTGTTCGCGGTCTTCGCGGCTGGTGGTCACGGACGCGAACAGGGCTATGATGATGACTTTGACATGATCGCCATACTAAACTCCGATAATCCGCAGATTTTAAAATATTGCAATCATATCGTCATTAAAATGAATCGTGAGATCGCAAAACGGGGGACAATTCCGCATCATCGTTTTGCCGATCATTTTGGGAGCTATGTAATAAACTTTAACCGCCTGGTCGATTTTCTCAAGCAGCCGCACCCGGATCATTTTATCGAACAATCTTTGTTACTTGGCGCGCGTATGGTCGTTGGATCCCATCATATTGAAAAAGAGTTCAATGATCATATAATCCGGGCTCTGATCTTCAGAAAAAATACTGAGTACATTAGCGCCATGATCGAAGAAATGCGAAAGCGACACGAACATTACAAAAATCCTGAACCAGCTGCCGGCATCAGCATCAAGGAAACCGCCGGTGGTTTACGTGACATTGAAATGCTGATGTTGATTTTCAAAGCCAGATTCCGGGTAAAAACACCGGTCAATCTGAAAGTCTTCCGGTCAGTACGAAAAGTGGAAAATGAATTGAAGGCGGACTTAAAAAAACTCACCCGGGCATTTGACTTTTTGAAACAGCTCCGCGACGTCTACCGGTTGACCAATGGTGCATCGGACCTTATAATACCTGAGACCTTAGATAATACGACGCGAATAATGGGATATGAAAGCAAACAAGAACTATTCGAGACTTTCATCGAAACAACTGCCGCCGTGACTAAGATCATCAACCGTTTTCTGCACAATCTTAAAGGAAGGTAATGAAAGAAATTGACCAGCTGAAAAAAATGCTCGAGACCGATGACCGTTATACAATTGAGGCTTATCTTTTCATATTTGAGGCGTTGACTTATACGCGCAAGCGGCTAAAACGTGAAACCCACGTTACCGGCAATGAACTTTTAAATGGTATCGTTGAGCTTGCCCACAAGAATTATGGGTTAATGGCAAAAACCGTTTTTGAACACTGGGGGGTGACAAAAACAATCGACTTTGGACATATTGTATTCAACCTCGTCAATGCAAAATTGCTGAGTAAAACCGAAGAAGATCGTCTTAATGATTTTAGAGACGTTTTCGATTTTGATGAGGCCCTGGTCAGGAGTTACGAGATCAAATTTCGTAACTCAAAGAAAAACTGATCACATTTTAACATTTTTTATCAAAAAGACAGCTCTTGCGTTTGGCTGTTTATATACCAACGATCTCAAATTTTTTTCCCCAGGCGGCGATCCGATCACCCTGAACAATAATGACACCGCTTATGTCTTCGATAGTCTTGGCAAACTCGATCGCAGCGTTAAAATCATCGCGCGAGTTGACCTGGTTGCCGATCGCGGTCGCAGCGGCATCGGCCAGAATACAATCATTGGCAATAATCGTGACCGCATCGGCTTTACCAAAACTTAAAGAATGCCCGACTGTGCCCGAAGAAGTGCATACGCCGACGCCGCCGGATGCATCAACCTTTAGTGCCAGATGCATTGATAATGGAGAATTTCCTGCATAGAGCGCGATCATGACCGGTTCATGGCTGCTCGCAAATATATCACCACCGTTCTCAATAATCAAAGTGTGACCGAAATGCATTAATTCGCAGGCGAGCGCATGATTTACCGCACCAGCTACCGCCGCCATCGGGCCGACTCCGGTTTTCAGGGCAGCCTGTGCCATTTCTTGGGCTATATCCGGTGCATCACCGAGCACTGATACAGGAACCAGGCTGCGACCAAATTCTGAATGCCTTATTATATACGCTTCAAGCTCTTTCCGTACTCTAATCAGAATATTATAAGCCAAAGAACTTAAATTGGTCTCAGATCGGATGCAAAGATCGCTTTCCTGGTATCGAACAAAGAATTGCTCAAGTTTCGATTCAGCACATTGATTGCGGTACCAGCGCGGTTCGTAAATTGTGGTCTTCATCGGCTATTTAATGTCAAATGAAATTTCGATCGCATTATATGGACAGACCTTTAAACACTCTTCACAGCCGATACATCTTGCCATTTCCAGAGTAACGTACATCTCCGGGCTTTTAACATAAAATGCATTGGTCGGACATACGGCTGAACATACTCCGCAGTGAACGCATTTATTTTCATTCCGGACAATATCCTGGCTCAACAACTCGGTCTTCACACCCAGTTTATGCAAATAATCAAAACCTTTTTTCAAGCTGGTATTTGTGCCGCTTAATTCAAGGACCAATAAACCTTCTTTATCGTCCGCCGAAAAACGCGCCTTGAGAATATTGAACATAATATTGTATTTTTTGACCAACTCATACACCACGGGCTTTTCGGTCAAAGATGGTGGATAACGTAATACGACTTTTTGCGATACACTCATTTTCCCTCTCTTTATCAACGGTATTTACCGCCAAAACGTTTGAATTTCACTCCTGAATCCTTACCTGGTAAAGCCGCACTCGGATGAGTCAAGAAGAATTTCCCATGTTCAATCCAGGACTTCAAGGACTGAGCGATCTCCCGTGCTTTTACATAACTGGAGATCGGGAAGGTCGGTATTTTTTTGCGACCAATCTTGATTACCCCTGATTTCAATGAGGCATAGTCGATCTCAGCCAGTATTCGACCCGATAGTTCAGGATAATCAAGGGCATAGTCAACAATCGGTGCCAGGATATCAGCATCGGTTATACAGGTTTGCCGGAAAATATCTTCATCAATAATTGGTATCGGAATGCCGATACCAACGGTCAGGCTTACGCCATAACCGAGCACTGAAGTACCTCTTAACCATTGAGGTTTCATCTGCTTCAGATCGCCGAGCACGGCAAGCGTACCGGCGCCCGACCTCGGCACTCCTTTTTCATTGCGCAACCCGCCCGGATTATGCTGGGTACCGGGCCAGACGACATAGCCAATACCGCCGCCCAGGAAGATCCGGGTACCGATCCCGATCGTGCGAAAATCCGGGTCATTAAGCAATGGTGACAATTGTCCGGCCGAACAGTAATTAGCATTACCCATATCTGGTTTAAGCACACCGAGATAAGTATATAGTTTTTCCTTGCTCGTATTGACCGCGACATTATAATTCTGATAGCAATTGCGGGGATTGAATAAAAAAGCATCATTTATATCATTGATCGTAAAACTACCGGTTAATTCTTTACGGGGATACTCCTGAGTACCGTAACTCAGAGCTTTGACTTTTATTCGTTTTCCTGCAACCAGATCCTCGATCAAGTGACCGCCGCCATACTGGAATGAACCAGGATGCAGAGAATTTGCCGAGTCATTTTGCGTAATCTGGGTCGCGCCGATATACAGATCAACCGCGGCGATACCGCAAAAGACCTCTACATCGTTGAGCCAGGCCTTGCTGATCCTCATACGGGGTTTGGTATGACCGAGATTCAGGAATGCGCCGGATGAGCACATCGGGCCAAATGTACCGGTGGTAACAACATCGACTTTTTTAGCCGCCGTCTTGATGCCTTCTTTTTTAACAACATCGATAATCTCTTCGGCCGTGAAAACCACTGCCTTACCTTGCTTTATCTTTTCATTGATCTCTTCGATCGTCTTGGACATGGTCACCTCCTTGTTACCAAGATTAAAAATCCATTCAGAGGTGATGAGTGATTACAAAAACAAAAACTTTCCCGATATGGGAAAGTTAGCTGGTACAACGCACACTCATCTATCCCTTTGCGGGCGGGAGTTGGCACCCGCCCAAGGCGGGTTGCCGAGGTTTCACAGGGCCCGTCCCTCCACCTCTCTTGATGAGAATCAATTTTCAAAGAACAAGTTTATCATTATATATAATTTCCGAAAATTGTCAAGAGGGAAAAAACGGTACTCCCTCCGGAGGCGGGCAAGCGCTAATCGGCATAAAAACCGTGGTTTTGATGCTTAGAAGTTTTGTAGTTTTGAAATTCATACCTTCATGGCTTCTTAACTTCGTACCTTCAGAGGTCCAGATTTTCAATTACATAATTACCATTTACTGATTACTAAATATTTCCTGCATCATGAATCATGTATCAATCTTTTATAGTATCTGATTTGTTGAGGTGTCGTTGACATATCTGCTATTTTTTGTTATTATTACCTCAGCCAAGGAGGTAAAATGAACCGATCAATACGCGTTGTTCTTTTTATTTTTATTTCATTCTCCGGCGTTTTTGCCGCAACCAAAGACCGGCAATTACAAACACTGAAAGAGGAATTAACCCGCGCTTACAAAGTACTGGGCAAAGTGCAGCCGGTCCCGGCTTATTTCTTGCAATACGAGTTATGGCAGAAGCGTGAGGTTTATCTGAATTCTTCGATAGGCGCAATTTTCTTTGACTATGATCAAAACAATGCCTATGTCGACATTGATGTGCGGGTCGGATCAGCCCGGCTCGACAACACGCATGAAATACGGGGCAATGATGATTTCGATTATGCGTCATGGATACCAAAAACCATGGAAGTGCCGGTCGATCAGAATCCGGATGGGCTTAAGGCATTATTATGGATCGAAACTGATCGCACATTCAAGGATGCTCAGGAGAGATACACAAAGATCCAGGCTGAACGACAGGTAAAAGTCACGGAAACTGACACTTCACCCGATTTCTCTTCAGCACCAGCGGTCAAATATAACGAAGAGACAAAAGAAATAAACATTGATCTGGAATACTGGTGTCAACGATTGAATACATTATCGATGCGCTTTAAAGCGCATTCCTGGATATATAGTTCGGCTGTATCATTACGTGCTAACTCTGAAACCCGATGCATCGTCAATACCGATGGTACCATGATCAAAGAAAGTAGACTGGCCTATCGGTTCAGTATATACGCTGCGACCATGGCCGATGATGGCATGGACCTCTATCTCTCGCAATCTTTCATCGCTTATACCCCGGAGAAATTACCGGACGACATGACCATCACTGCTGAAATCGATACCCTGATCGAACGGCTATCCGCATTACGCAATGCGCCTTTGGTTGAACCCTATATCGGTCCTGCGATACTGCTCAATCGCGCCAGCGGTGTTTTCTTTCATGAAATATTCGGTCACCGCATCGAAGGACATAGACAAAAAAGTGAATTTGAAGGTCAAACCTTCACTAGAAAAGTGAACGAGCAAATACTGCCCGAGTTCATCAGCGTCTATGATGATCCAACCATGCAAGTATTCAACAACAAAGATCTTAATGGCCATTTCCGTTATGATGATGAAGGTGTTGCCGCGCAAAAAGTCGTAGTCGTTGAACGCGGTGTACTTAAGAACTTTTTGCTCAGCCGTTCGCCGATCAAGAACTTCCCAATATCCAATGGTCATGGCCGGCGCGAACACGGACGTAATGTCGTTTCGCGCCAGGGTGTGCTGTACATAAAATCAGATAAAGAAACATCTTTTGATAATTTACGTCAGGCATTGATCGAAGAATGTAAAAAACAGAATAAAGAATATGGTCTGATCTTTTATGACATTTCCGGCGGTTTTACCCAGACTGGTCGGGGCGGCACGCAGACCTTCAAAGTGATACCATTATTCGTTGAACGGATCTATGTCGACGGTCGTCCCGACGAAGTCGTTCGGGGCGTTGACATTGTCGGCACGCCCCTGCTTTCATTCTCAAAGATCGTTCTGACCGGCGATGATTATGATGTATTCAATGGTACCTGCGGCGCCGAGTCGGGCTGGGTCCCGGTATCAGCGATCTCCCCGTCGATATTCGTATCCGAAATCGAGGTCGAAAAAAAAGCCAAAGGTCAGGAAAAACCACCGATACTGCCCGCACCAGAAAATCAACATAATCACGGGAGGTAGTATGAGAAAAATAGTAATGCTTATTATCCTTGCCATTATCGGTAAAGCCGAAAATACTGACAACGATATTCTGTTCAATGCACTTGCCGATGAAATGAGCCGTAATATTTATCTATTACAAATCGAGAATCAGCCTAAACCTTATTATCTTTCCTACCGGGTCACGGA
>MEUM01000169.1:0-8519 GCA_001771735.1 Caldifarciminota bacterium RBG_13_43_14
GGAGGAGGTTGGGATAATTGGCCACCAGGAAATTTCCCTACAACAATCGGTGTTGGCGCAACTGATGTTAATGATGATTGGGCAGTAGATTTTAGTGGTCATGGGCCTTCCCCAACAAATTCTCCATGGAGTGAGCAAAAATATTGGTCACGGCCAGATTGGCAGTATATGGCAGTAGACTTAGTTGCACCAGGCACAAAATATAGCACAACTGAAGGAATATACTCGGCCGACAAAAATAATCCACATAACTATATTTGGATGTACGGTACTTCTCAGGCAACACCCCATATAACCGGTGCGATTGCTTTAATGCAGGAAGCAGCAGTGGAAAATTTCGGCCACAAGCTCGATTATAGTGATATCTATGACATTCTGGTTGAATCAGCCGTGGGTCAGAGTGTTCCTAATTATCAATATGGTTGGGGTCGTTTGAACTGCAAGCATGCCGCGGATAGTGTTGTAGCATTTCAAATGAAATCCTCATCGCCACTGGCAATTAGTCGCAATAATCAGCATAAACTACTTTATGATGAAATCAATAGTAAATTGCATTTTGTCTATCAATCGGGTCAGGATTTCAATGGGCGGGGTAAATATATTCGTTATACTAATTCAACCGATGGTGAGACTTGGTCAAGTGACCAGAAATTAGGTGATGGTGATGCGCCGAGCATTGCGCTTGATGCTGATGGCAATGTTCATTGTATTTATCGGGATGGCAATGCGATTCTGTATCAGCGTTTGATCGGCGGCGTGCCCGAACCACCGGATACATTGTTTATTGATCATTTTGCCATAGATGTCAGTGTGCCGGCATTTACGATTGACGGAAACACCGGTTATGTCGCCTTTGAATTGTATAATCAATGGATGCAAAGTTTTATGCTAGTCGGGTCGTTTGATATCACCAGTGTTAATCCGGTACTGCAATACAGCGATCTGGAATCAACGAGTGCCTATCGGTTTAGTGCACCAGCCTTGGTGATGGATCCGGACTACGGATTAGTTGTTGTTTATACCCGTGAAATCAACGGTATATCAGAGGTATATTATCGTGCCAGCGAGCAGGGTTGGCAATTGATTCGAGTATCGAACAATGATGGAATCAAATCTAGTTCGCCAGTGGTAATTTCTGCGGTTGGTTTATGGTTTTTCTGGGAAGAGGCCGAGCCGTCAGACATATATTATCGTCGCCGGACAGCCAACTGGTTGAATCGTCCGAGTCCGGTATATACAAGTTCAGATGCGGCTTCGATTGCACCACGCGTTGCATTAAATAGCCTTGATCCATCCAAACTTTATGTCAGTTGGTCAGAGCAGACTGGTGAAACCTATAACATATATGTATCTGCCTACTATGATTTATGGCAGAATCCGTCCGTAATCAGTACTAGTGCGGTGGAATCGCGCGATCCCGATCTGGTCTATCTACCTGAAGCTTTAATTGAAGGTCGACTGATAGTCAATTATGCTGAGGGCAATGAGACATGGTTGAATCGTGGAACATATTTACCAGTGTATCGATTGCGTACCTATCAGAATGTGCTACCGTTTACACCGGGCGGTGGTGCACAAAGCAAGGACGATTTAGTTATTAATACTGGTGATGCTTTATTTTTCATGTCCGGGACGGTTGTGAATAATCAACTTGATTTTCGGTATGTATTATCCAGGGCCGGTTTTGTGAAACTATTAATTTACGATATTGCTGGCCGGGCAGCGAGTACTATTATTAATGCATATCAGGGTCCTGGTAACTATCAGCAAAGGGTTGATGTAAGTAAATTACCGGCTGGTGTTTATTTTGTTAATTTTGAAACCGGACAAAAAAGATTCTGCAAGAAAATGGTGTTAACAAAACAATAATAAAGAGGTGTCTAAAATGAAGAAAAAAATTCATCCAAAATACGTTAATTGTGTTGTTTCCTGTGCCTGCGGCAATAAGATCGAAACCCGATCGACGGTGGAAAAAATTTCGCTCGATCTCTGTTCAAAATGCCATCCGTTTTTTACCGGACGGCAGAAGATCGTCGATTCGGCTGGAAGGGTCGAGCGCTTCATGAAGAAATACACAATGCCCCGTAAACCAAGGAAAAAAAAGACTAAATAATGAAAAAACCGGAAATGGTAAACAGCCTCAATGCGCAAGAGATCATTGATCTAAAAACACGACTCCAGAAAGTCAAGGAGCATCTTTGACCTTGATCGACTGGTCCAGGAAATAAAGAAACTCGAAGCCAAAACAACCAACCCAAATTTTTGGGACGATCAAAATAATGCCCAACAGGTCATGGCTGAACTCAGTCATAAACAGACCTGGATTAACGAGATAAAACGTGCTGAAGCAGACATTGAACTGCTTGAAGGATTGATCCTATTACCCCAGATCGACGACAAAATGATCAATGAAGCGAGACAGGAAATCCGCCAACTTTCCCGCATGATTAACGAAATGGACCTCAAACTCATACTCGGTGAACCTAACGACAAGAAAGATTGCATTCTTACCATTCATCCTGGAGCCGGTGGCACTGAATCATGTGATTGGGCAGAGATGTTATTTCGAATGTATCTGCGCTGGCTGCAACGAAAGGGATTCAAACATAATATTCTCAATCTTTTACCAGGGGATATTGCCGGGATCAAGGATGCAACGATCGAAGTTATCGGAGATTATGCCTATGGTCTATTGAAAGCCGAGGTTGGCATACACCGGCTCGTACGGATCTCGCCTTTCGATACCAATGCCAAGCGGCACACTTCTTTTGCATCGATTTTCGTCTATCCTGAGATCGAAGAAATACAGTTTACAATAAATGAGGATGACCTGCGTATCGATACCTACCGAGCTGGTGGGCACGGTGGTCAGAACGTCAATAAAGTATCTTCGGCGGTGAGGCTCGTTCATATACCGACCGGGATCACGGTACAGTGCCAGAATGAAAGATCACAACTGCAGAACCGCAATAATGCAATGAAGATCTTACGTTCAAAATTGTATGATTACTATAAGAAAAAAGAGGATGAAAAGATCGATAAACTTGAAGCTCAAAAAACCGATATTGCCTGGGGGCATCAGATCCGCTCATATGTATTTCATCCCTATAAAATGATAAAAGATCACCGGACTGATCATGAAGTAGCTATGGTCGATGATGTCATGGATGGAGACATTGACGATTTCATTTACGAATACCTCAGTTTAAAAGCGAAGAAAAAACGTAACGCGTAGTGCGTGGCGCGAAAGAAATAAAAAGAAGCAGATCAGTTGATCAGAATATTAGCACGAAGATTATCAGAACATCAGCAAATCAGATATTAAATTCTGATATTCTGGTACGCTGATCCCCTATCCACTGATCTCCTGGTATCCTGATATGCTTGATTAGTTAATTACCAATTACGCAATTACAAATTACAGTTTTATTTGACGATGATCGAGACGATGAATAATCCGACTATTACTACCATAATTATAACTATGATCAATACATAACGGCTTTGCCTATTCTCTTTTACTTCCTGGGCAATTATATATTTAGTCAATGAATCATTCAGTTTGTTGAGCGAAACCTTCATTTCCTCGTTCGCCTTCAATACCGATAGATTGCATTCCTTTGTTTCGTCAAGCGTTCCGCACATGTTATTTGAGGCTGCCTGAAATCCATCCAGTAATCCTTTTATTTCAGTAAGGGCATTCCGGGTCACCGAGGTGAATGAATCGCTCAACCGGCTAAAATTGTTGCTTAAGAGGTCGGACAGCGCACTCTGGTTCTTGTTAAGATTGGCCAAGGAATGGCCGAGATTGTTTATCAGCGGTTTCAGGTCGTTCATACTTTTTTCACTGCCGGACCGAAATTCACCTATTGATTTTTGAAGCGAATCGAGATTATTGCTCATTGCCTTCTGCAATAATGCGATCGCTTGTTTCTGCTCATGGGAAAGCGCTGATATCGACTTGTCAAGTGCGATGATAACCTCATCAAGACGTATCGCTTTGCGCAACTGTGCGATCGCCGCCTCCATATCCTTCATGACATCGGTCAATTGCCCGGCATCGACCGTTACCTGATCGCGCACATTATTTTCGTCTCGGCTGGCTACCTTAACTAGCTCGATCTCAGGCATTATTGTCTCTTCATGTTTATGTGACCTGGAATCGGCTGTTTTTGGGCTTGCCGGCCGTGATATTGGTTCGGGAATGTCGATCTTTTCTGAAGTTGGCGCTTCACTTAATGCAAAATCAAGGAAACGCTGTGCCAGATCCTCCCGACCAATCGCCTTATATGACTCACTTACTTTTTTTATTGCCTTGCCATCGAGGCCACCAAGTTTCTGCAGCCTCTCCAGAACTTTTTGAATTTCATTCTTGTTGTTCTGTTCAAACTGTTTATCAACATAAGAAAAAAAGTAGATCAAGGCATCGCTTTTTTCATCCAGTTCAACCAGCAATTCCGCGATCGCGAGATAAGTCGGTACATTACCGGCATCATATCTCAATATTTTTTTGCAAATTGCGATCGCATTGCGGTAAAATGTGTCTTTTTTGAACGCTTCGGCAGCATTTAAAAAAGTCTCAAGGGCAGCGTTTTTATTTTCGGCCTTAATATAGAGATCGCCCAAACGATTAAGAAGATTGCCGTCCGCGATTTTCACCTGTACACCTCTTTCTAATTCTTTAATCGCGTCCTTCAATCTTCCTTTGGATTCAAGATCGCTTGCTTTTACCAGTAATTTGTTTATTTCCTCTGCCTGCCGCCGATTCATCATGAAAACCTCCGAGCGGAATTATACATAATGCCTACCCAATGTCAAGGAAACAGGAAAGGCGTAATGCGTAGCGCGAATACCTCCTTAGTCATTGCGATCTCGAGCAGAGCGATGGAGAAGCAATCTCAGGACTCGCGATGACAAATCAGATATATGTTGACAATTTTTTAGGTTCAAGTATATTATTATAGAAGCGAAATATCATGATAAAATCTTCTTTGTTATTAATAATGTTTTCAGCACCCCTTTTTTCTAATGAGATATACGATGTTCCAATTCAAGAATTTCGTTATTCCATAATACAGGAAAATAATTTTGACCGAATCATTGCACCGAATTCCTTTTACTTTTCTGCACCCGGCCGCCCTGAGCTTCCCGCGGTTACCTACAGCTATCTTTTGCCAGCTGGACAAGAATTGAAACAAGTCGAGGTGCTGTCAGCAGAATGGGAGGAGTTGCCTGAAAATTATTATATTTACCCAAAACAAACAGAAATTGCATTAGAAAAGGAGCATCAATTTACTGTACCTGACCCCGAGATTTATGGGTCAACGGACCTGTATCCTCAAGAGATCATCGTCAGAAGTTTTTCGGGTAAATTACGGGGTTATCATATTGGTCAGGCGGCTATCGCACCTTTCAGATATATTCCAGGTACAAGAAAACTCTATTTGCTAAAGAGTCTGCGTATAAAAATTGAAACTGAGCCGGGTACGATGGGGATGTTTCCAAAACGCCAGACACAGCGTGCAAAGAGCATAGTAGACCGGTTTCTTTCATCAATTGTAGTCAACAGATCGGCAATAAACGATTTAAATAGGAAACCGCCCTTTTATATAGAAAATAACACCGAAGATCTGGGAGTTACTGAATTGCCATCCTTGATTGACGCGCCGGTGGAATTACTAATTATTACGACTGACCATCAGTTAAGCAGCTATATCAAATTTGCCCAGTATAAAAAACTAACGGGTTATAATACATCAGTAAAGACAGTTTCATGGGTAAGACAGCACTACTCTGGCGTTGATGATGCCGAGCGGATAAGGAATTTCATAAAAGAGGCAATGGAAAAATGGGGAGTGGTATACGTTTTATTGGGAGGTGAAGTACCGGATGTGCCGACACGATGGGTCTGGATGTCACCTCTATATAACCAATGGCCAGTGCACATTGTAACGGATTTATATTTTTCTGACCTTGATGACAATTGGAATTATGATGGCGACGAAAAATTCGGTGAGATCGAAGACAGTCTAGACCTTTATCCCGATGTCTTTATCGGCCGCTTGCCCACGAAAAATAATGGCGAAGTGCTTGATTACCTATTCAAAATTGAAAAATATCAACATCCATCAATTACCAATATCCAGGATAAAACACTTTTCTTTACATCCGATTTTGTGGAAAACGGCGATGCCCGTCAGATGGCGGAGAGCCTTGCCAATCATCTTCCTCCATGGTTCAATAAAAGCATAATTAACGAAGTATCCCTTGCCGAGCTAAGCGATTCAATACACTCGGGCTTTGGTATCATTGCTGGGCTTGGACATGGCGACGTTAACCATATCCGGGTGCGCAATAACCCAAGGGAGAATGCAAATAATTTCTTTTTTGATTCTCTCCATAACCCAGATCTCTATGCAATGATGTTTGTTATCACCTGTCTTACTAATACCTATCAGTCAGATTGTCTGAGCAAGCACTGGCTGCTAAATCCTTCTGGTGGCGGCATCGGCTATATCGGACCGACCAGTTCAAGCGAAGGACTGCTTCATGAGCAGTACACTGCCACCCATTTCGATTCCGTGTTTACGGTTCCGCTTGCCGTCAGTCTTGCCAGATCAAAAATCCCGTATGTCCCGGATGCGCAGTGGGATAATTATTATCGTCTTTATCAATTCTCGATCAATCTGCTGGGAGACCCGACATTGACCTTATGGGATAGCTTGCCCTTGTTCTACGGCACTGTAGCAGTCTCGCCGGAAACAGTGAATGTAGGTATTGATACCGTGACCATTTCATTAGACCCGCCCGTGCTTTCAAGTATTGTTTTCTACAAAGAAAATGAGATCTTCAAAATAGATACAATAACGGGCGGTTTATCTACTTTTGAGATCAAAACCAAATCCGCTGGCTATCTCAAATATACGATCCGTGATATACCTCCAGCTGAAAGGGCATATAGATTTGTATCTTGCACCGATTCGATTTATGTACAGCCTGTCCGCCCGTATATAGTTTACCGGTACTTTCAGATCCATGACACCACGGGTAATTCGAATGGCGTGATAAATCCCGGTGAGGATATATTATTGTATTTAAGTTTGAAAAATACGGGCGGCACAACCGCAACATCCGTAAGTGCCCAGCTCAGATGTGCAGATAGTCTACTAAATATTATAATTGATACCACATCATATGCAGATATTGTTATTGGCGAGACTGCGGAAAATTTCACACCGTTTCATTTTGAAATTTCTGATATCATGCCCGACGAATACTCGTTTAATTTTGAAGTGATCGTTAATTATTCTGGCCTAGCCAACACCGACAGTTTTCAAATAATTGGTCTGGCACCCAAACTCGGACATTTTACTCAAGACTATGTAGCATTAGAAGATACGCTAAGTATTATTCCTTATTTGATGAATTATGGGCACGAAACTGCCGATTCAGTATATGCGATAATCAGCGCCTGTTCGGATACTATAGTTATCATTGACAGCATGGTATATTTCCCGCCGATCAAACCGGATTCGATTGCCGGCTCTGAGCCGGATTTATTGAAATTATATCTAAACTACCCGGGTGCTTTTGCCCAGTACAATTTTAGAGCATATCTCGGCGCGATCGAGGTCGTAAATATGATCGTTACATTAAACGCACCGGTGGCGCCTGAATCAATATGGACACTGGGCATGAATAGAAAGCTCAATCTTGAGTGGACACCGGTTTCAGGCGCAATTGGTTATCGCATATACCGCTCACTGCAGTCAGCCGGCCCATACGGGTTCATGAAAAATCCTCTGGAGAAAATATGCCTTTTCGAAGATTTTGATGTAGTGCCGAATGTCGACTATTATTATTATGTTGTCGCCGTTGATTCATCAATGAATCACAGTGGGCAGTCAGACACTGTTTGCGGCAGAATGAATCCCGGTTTTGCTGCAGGTTGGCCCCAGCCGGTATATGATTATCTTTTTTCTTCATGCAATTTCGGTGATATTGACCCATATTATCCGGGATATGAGATTGTGGTTTGTGGTAAAGAAGGCAATATCTATGCCTGGCACTGCGATGGCTCAGCAGTTGACTCGAGCGGTGACAGCCGCATTCTTGATATATCGCCGGCTGAGGTGTGGACATCACCGGCTATTGGCGATGTTAATGCGGATGGTTTATCGGAGATCGCTTTTGGAGTAAGAAGAACTCTGAACAATCTGTATGTAATTGACTTTCAGGGCAACGCTCTGCCAAACTGGCCCATATCGGTTCCGGGAAATATAATCGGTTCACCGGTCTTGTCGGACATTGACGACGATGATTCCCTGGAGATATTCGTCTGGACCCTGGATGCGGATCTCTATGCATTTAGACACGACGGTTCAGGACTATACTCAACAAGTGGTTTGCTTTATAATGGACCCGGGATCGGCTTTGGAACCCCGGCTATCGGCGATCTGAACGATGACGGGAATCTTGAGATCGTATGCTGCGGCGGCAGTAATTCAGATTCTCTTTAT
>MEUM01000169.1:8525-10417 GCA_001771735.1 Caldifarciminota bacterium RBG_13_43_14
GACAGATTTGGCAATTATCTGCAGCCGTTCCCCGTGTATATACAATCGGGCGGGCTGCGGTACTCGGTGGTCATGGGTGATATTGTTGGTGATGACCGTCTCGAGATCGGTTTCTATGCCGATAATACCGAATGTGTTTACCTGGTGGATGCCGACGGTACAATACTGTGGTTCAGAACGTTAGGACGGGTAGCCGATATCGAGGGCAGCCCAATATTTGCAGATATCACCGGTGACGGTCAACCAGAGATCATTTGCGGCTATCAATCGGGTTTTGTTGTTTTAGATTCGCTCGGTAACATCCTTCCTGGATTTCCAGACCTAAAGCATGACGCAAAATTGCCGATTGTTATTGACGTAGATGGGGACAACGATATGGATATGGTTGCCGGTTCGGTTGACTGGAATCTTTATGCCTATGAAAACAATGGCCAGCAGGCAAAAGGGTTTCCTATACTGTTCAACAATCGAATAGAATCCTGTCCAGCCGCACATGACATTGACCTTGACGGATACCTTGAGTTGATGATCGGTGCCTATGGTTACAAATTCTATGTCTTTGATCTGACTAGCACTTTTACTGCCTGGCCAAAATTCAGATATGACCAGTACAACACCGGCACATTAGGATCAGGGACCATACCGGGAATATTCACAAAGTCTGCCAAGACATTAAGTGCAAGATTTGGTTTGCAGGTTTACCCGAATCCCTTTGCAAAAGCGATAAATATAAAATTCCAGACAAATACTAATTCCCAAATATCACAAACCACACTAAAAATCTATGATGTTACCGGAAGAGTAGTCAAAAGTTTTCCTGAACTGTCATCGGTTATCGGTCATCAGGCATCGGTTAGGTGGTCTGGCGATGATGATCGTGGTCGCAGTGTAGCACCCGGTGTCTATTTCATAAGATTAGAAAACGACGGCACAAAGTTAATCGAAAAGCTCGTAAAGATCAAATAGAGAATAGCTCCCTTTTTATCTCACGAATACCACGCTGTTCGTATGCGCTTTGTTTCCCACGACAAGCCGGCAGAAGTAAATACCAGACGCAAGCTTATGTCCATTATTATCCTTACCATCCCATAAGACTTCAAAGATGCCTGACTTGTTTTCCTTATTGACCAGGGTTCTCACTTTTCTGCCGCATGCATCATAGATGGCAAGATCGATATTTTGTCGATACGGTATTTTGCATTCGATTTTTATCGAATTCTTAAATGGATTCGGTGATATTGAGAACATCGGGATAAAGGACGAGGGAATACGTGCTTCATTCTCTTCTCCTATGCCAAGGTCGGCGGTTGTCAGCCTAATCGGAACTCTTTCCGGGTTGTCATCCATAACAGAATTCGACCAGATGAGCAATGTATCATGATAAGTAAGCACACCCCATGACATTCCCTGACCGGTTGTATCAACTGTTACCCACACATCATGCGAATCATTGATCGGCACATTAAATTGAGTCGGAGAAACAGAAACTATCCAAGCAGGATTTAAAGTATCGGCTTCAGTAATACCAGTGACCTGCAATATACCGGTAGCGCTTGCCTGATTTATCACCCTTAGCTGTGCCCATTTGGCGCCCTGTGATACGGCATTCACTGCCATTAGCGCATCAATTCTGCCCGCACCTGAGAGATTATCCCTGCCGGCAGCTTCAATATCGATTGCCGTGATCTGGATAAGACTATCGATCTGCCAAGGTGTCAAAGCCGGGTTTCTTGAAAGCATCAAGGCAACTGTACCCGCAACATGTGGTTGGGCAAAAGATGTACCGTAAATGGGTTCGTCATATGAATCAATCGTTTCATGGTCAAGTGACTTACAGGCATTGCCAGGCGCGGCAACATCTGGTTTTATCAAGCCAGGCGGGTATGGATAAT
>MEUM01000169.1:10433-13794 GCA_001771735.1 Caldifarciminota bacterium RBG_13_43_14
GCGCAACACCAAACAATGCCTGCTGCATATATTGTATTCGCCTGCCCCCGACTCCAATTTTTTATGCTATTGGACGGATCTTCAAAACCAAGTGATGTACCGAATAAATCCACGTTATTCGTTAATCCAAATTGAATTGCTTCTTGCATATCAATATTCGTCCCATCACATTTCAGCGCCATGATAATTGCATTAGGTGCAACACCAGTTTGTGACCCACATGTACCATCACCAGCCATAATACCAGCTGTTTGTGTGCCGTGGCCATTTTCGTCTATTGGGTTATCATCTGGCGTTACAAAATCCCATCCATGGTTTGGATAGCTTCCTCCTCCATTCCACATGTGATCAGCAAGATCAAGATGATTGTAGTTAACACCAGTATCCATATGTCCAATAACTACGCCAGTACCGGTGTACCCAAGAGACCATACATCATCGGCATTTATTTTCGCAACGCCCCAGCATATTTCACGTCTATCTTCTGCGATGAATTGAACGTGTTCATACGCAGGTTCTAAATCATCAACAATACCAATAATTTGTGTTTTTTCCTGATATCCAATATACCAAATATCATGACGTCCAGCAATCTCCAAGATTGTTTTGGGATTTGTATTGAATGCAATTGTATTTGTACTCCAGAGAGACAATATATCCGACACTTTCCCCTCTCGCTCCAACTGCTCCAGGTATGCAAGAAATACCTTTTGATCTACATCTGCAAGCTCCTTGCATTCTCGAATGACGAATTGCCATCGGTCAGTTTTTGACATCTGTTCAGCACGACCAATAAGGTATTCTGGATTCATCTGTTTGGAAAGCATAACAAATACTGGGATAAATTCATCAGGCGATGACTTGCTGATTATTTCTTCAAGCTTTTTATCAATTGGTGTGTCATCATTATTTAAAACATATTTTTCTGGTATAGGACCAGCAAATCCTTTTGTATTATAATTGAATATAAGTTCTGCGGGTCTATGTGTTATATCACCCTGCCCCATGATCCTTCTAGATGTATATATTTCAATACCGTCAGTACCCTGATTGCGCAAATCTTCCCATGCCGCGTGCCAGTATGAAGTCGTATGCAATAATGCGGCCGAATGATAATTATCCCATGCAGTGCTGTTGTCGTCAACGGTCTCGGGCGTGTTCAACCATACCAAACCATTATCAATTGAATAATTGAATTGCAGTCGACTAAAATCGTACACATAAACACAACCGATTGTCTGGTCGTCGCCATAAAGCCGCGCATACCACTCATCCGCTGTGCTATTTGTGAGATTGATCATGGAGCCAAGCCAGGTTTCACCATAATCAGTCGAATAATTGAACATAATATCGTAGACTCCAGTTCCCACATCAGCCTGATAGGCAATGTACGCATAGCCGTCTGAACAGAAAACCGATGGAAACTGATCTGGATCGGGGTTAGAAGTCCCCCAACCGGATAGTCCTGTCCCGGTTTCCAATGTGTCAATCATGCACATTACATTCCAATCACCACCCGCACTCTCTTCCCAACCATGAATAACGATGTAGTTTGCGCCATCGAAGTTCACACCCGCTGATGACATATTATCTGGTTCACCATCAGCAAGTAAAGTGTATATTGAATAACTACCCCCAATGCCGCCATCTGTAGCATATATCCATGATATGACGTTTTCTGTTCCGTATTTGGTCCACGTGCTAAAAATAAGTTCGTCATTATTACCGTATGTGATTACCTCCGGGTAAATCAGACTGTCAACCGTGCCGCCGAACCAAAAGAAACCTTCAAGTGCATCTGGGTCATTGAATGAACCATCTACGGATTTCAACCAGATTACATCATCTTGATAACCAGTCCCCTGTAGACTGCCCCAAATCCAGATCTTGCCATCATTAGATATCGCAATCTCAGGGTAACGTTCATCAAATCCAGTATCGTTTATGTAATAGACCCGATTGTCCCAAGTTAAACCATTATCAATCGATGTAGCAAGCCCAAAACCATAACAGACATTGGGTCCTCCTGGGTCATCCCATATTCCTTCATAGCACACATATATTCTACCAGCAGAATCCTCTGCCATTGAAAGTAGTTCATCATCCAGATCGAGATTATCATCAATGCGCACATCTGTACTCCACGGGGCGTCGCGACCATTAAGCCAGGGCGGATAATTGGTTACACCTTTATACACACATTCGGCCTTGACCGCGATCGAAGCGGTCAGGACTTCTCTGTTTATTTCTGATGCCGGAATGAATGCCGGTTCTACATCAACCGCATAACCGAGCATAATAAAACATACCAACAACAATAATGATTTCCTCATACGTTCCTCCTATTTTATCAGCGTTTCGCTGAATCGTACACTCCTCTCCAGTCTCTTTCACGAGACTTAAGTTTAACAAAATCTGCATTTTCTCTTATAGGTAATTATACCTATATTTTAACCCCCCGTCAATACCTAAAAGACCGTAATGTTTCGGTCCTTCCGGTCTTTTTAGTTTATCTTGTTCTCGCCTATTACCGCTTACCGATTAGCGAGTACCGTCCTTATCTTGACTTAACCTTTTTTTTATAATATAATCTAAAGTGAAGAAGGCAAATGCCGAAATTATGAGCCACAAAATCGACGAAATAACCGTGCGGATCGATCAGGAGCCGGAGCGCAGCGAGATCGTCAACTGGCAACCGCTTTACGATCTTTACACGACCGCGGACGAAGTTAATATCAGTATCGAACTTGCCGGTGTATCGGTACATGATATGAATATTTTTTTGAACAAAAATCAGCTTCAGATCACCGGTATGCGAAGACCGGCACCGCCGCTTAAACCTGATTGCTGTACGTTCCACACCATCGAAATACCATACGGCCACTTTTACCAGAAGATCGATTTTCCTCTGCCGGTTCAAACCGGTAAATATCATATACATTACACAAACGGCATGCTGTTCATCCGGATCCCGGTCATAAAAGAACGGGTAATAACAATCGAGGATTAAATAATCTTGGAAGATACGATCATAACGATCCCGGAAGAACTCGGTATCATACCGATAAAGGGCGGAGTGGTCTTTCCCGAGCAGCCGGTTCCGCTCATTATACAAACCCAGAAACTCGCCAAATTGATTGATGAGATCCTGACCACCAATAAACTCGCCGGCGCATTGACCCAGCGCGATCCGAGCGTCGAAGAACCAAAACCAGAGCAAGTTTTTAACATCGGCTGTGTAATACAGATAAATCGCATGCTGCGTTTTCCCGACGGTACGATCCGTCTTTTGATAAAGGGCCTTAAGCGTTTCCGGGTCGATCAATTCACCCAGACCGAACCCTATCTCAAAGCAAAGATC